>NZ_JADQBD010000006.1:0-89401 GCF_017808115.1 Chryseobacterium sp. RR2-3-20
AAAAAAGTTTATTGAAACAAAGTTCAATAAACTTTCTATATCATCAGTAACAATCAGTAGTACAAAGAATTTTACCAACTATTTTTGACTAATAAACCTTTTTATAAATCCATCTTTTCTGTGGACAATTTGGTCATCCAAGGTTCTTACCTTAAGTACTACCTCGCACAATTTTGTTCCTTTCCCGGTATATCTTTCAATAACATTCACCTTGAAAGAATCAAACACAATAGCATGAAAAACAAGGGTAAGATTAGACTCGGGCGTTCGCAGCTGAAGCTGATAATTCATTTGAAATAGTTTTAAATTGCGCGTCGAAATTACAAAAAAATCTAAGATCTATTTATGAGTTCAGTAGTTTCTAGCGCAGTTTGTGGATAAGTTTTTTATGATAAAATAGACAAGAGGCTTGTAAAAAGCCTCCTATTTTTAATTAAATAAATCTTTTACTTTGTCGAAAAAAGTTTTTTCTTTACCAGAGGGTTCAGCAACCATTTCTCCGCTGTTCATTTGTTTTTCGAAAAATTCTTTTTGGTCTTTTGTAAGCTTTTGTGGAGTCCATACGTTAATATGAATAAACATATCGCCTTTTCCGTAGCTGTCTATGCTTGGTAATCCTTTTCCTGCTAATCTTAATATTTTTCCGGATTGTGTTCCTGCATCAATGGTAATTTTCACTTTACCACCAACTGTAGGGATTTCTTTTTTAGTCCCCAAAGCTGCCTCTGCAAAAGAAATATATAATTCCTGATGAAGATTATCGCCTTCTCTCTTTATAGTAGCATCTGCTTCCTCTTCAATAATAACCAAAAGATCTCCAGGAACTCCGCCAAAAGGTGCATCATTACCTTTTCCTCTTACGTTAAGCTGTATTCCGTCTCTAGCTCCTGCAGGAATACTGATTGTAACTTCCTCATCATCTTTTATCAATCCTTGAGCATTGGCTCCTGCCGGAATTTTGTCTGCAACTTTCCCGATTCCCTGGCAAGTTCCGCAGGTAGTTTGGGTTTGCATTTGTCCGAACATGGTGTTCATTACTTTCATTTGAACCCCGGAACCGTTACATGTAGGACATGTTTTTGAAGTTGCACCTTCCGCAAGCTTCATTTTTTTTACGTTGAGAGTTTTCTGGGTTCCGTTCACCATTTCATCCAGATTTAGTTTAATTCTAACTCGCAAATTAGAACCTTTTACCTGTTGACGGCCGCCTCCGCCGCCAAAACCTCCGAAACCTCCTCCGAAAATATCTCCAAACTGGCTGAAAATATCTTCCATGTTCATACCTCCGCCGAAGCCTCCGCCTCCAAAGCCTCCGTTTCCTCCAACACCGGCATGACCGAACTGGTCATATCGAGCACGTTTTTGGTCGTCACTCAAAGCTTCATAAGCTTCTGCTGCTTCTTTAAATTTTTCTTCAGCTACTTTATCACCCGGATTTTTGTCTGGATGATGCTTAATAGCCATTTTTCGGTATGCTTTCTTTATTTCTTCGGAACTGGCAGATTTGCTTATCTCTAGAACCTCGTAATAATCTCTTTTTGACATGATATATTATAATTGATGTTGATAAATGATTATTGATTTTTCATAATACTAAGTGAAAATTTTCTTCAATAATCACTCATCATTTATCATTAACGAATTTTAGTTTCCGGTTACTACTTTAGCAAAACGGATTACTTTGTCTCCTAAAGTGTATCCTGTTTCAATAACATCTACTATTTTACCTTTTAGTTCGGGCGTTGGAGCCGGGATTTGCGTAATAGCTTCATGAAAATCTACATTAAAATTATCACCTGCTCTTACTTCCATTGCTTTTAATCCCTTTTCAGTAAGTTTATTTTTGAATTTATTATAAATTAATTCAACACCTTGAAGATCTGCTTCACTTCCGTTTTTAGCAATTTCTTTTAGAGCTCTTTCGAAATCATCCAATACTCCCAACATAGAAATCATCATGTCTTGGTTTGCATATTGGAAGAATTCCATTTTTTCTTTGGAAGTTCTTTTTTTATAATTTTCGAATTCCGCATACAATCTAATGTAACGATCTTTCTCCACTGCCAAAAGTTCTTCTGCAGTTGGGGTTTCTGCCACATTTTCCTGTTGATTATTCTGAGATTCGTTTGCGTTTTCTTCGTGTTTATTGATGTTTTCTTCGTTGATATCCTGATTTTCCATAATTCAATAACTTTTTACATTGTGATTTGTCAAACAGTTTGCCAAATAAAAAATAATGACAATTAGGCAGAGTTTATTTTCTAATATGAAAGTAATTAAGATTTCAAGGAGCTATTTCCAGCTATCCACTCATACTCCTCACGCCCAATCTTTCCTTGGCTTATTCCGAAGCTGTCCCTTACAAGTTGCGGGGTAACCGTTACTATCTGGGCTAAAAATCTCTTTTTTTTTGAAACATAATTAACGTGAGTTGGGATAAGAAATATTTTAAATAGTTCTGATATTCCGATATTAATTATTTTATCGCAAATAAAAACAAAGAGAAGTTTACTTTTTGAAATGCTTTCAAGCTATACAAAGGCACTTTGTTTAGCAAAATAACACAAAACCTTGTGTTACTTTGCTAAGTTATACGTCTTGGTTTATCTTACAAGATATGTAAATCAAAAATTTTAATCTTTTGTTTAGCTTTGCGTTTTATAAATCCTTATCCCAAACTCAGGTTAATTAATAAATATTGAAAGTTGAAATCCTTAAATTACAATAGTAGTTCTATCATTCAAAAGTATTCATCATTAGCCCCGATTGCAGTGGAAATCCTTTTTTGAAAAAAAAGATTGCAACGGAAAGCGGGAAAAAGCTCCTGAAAAATTACCCGAAAACTGTTTGATACAAAAGGTATAGATTAAGCACAATAATAATTCCTGAAATAATCCATACAGAAATTTTTAGAATGGGTTTGTTCACAAATTCTCCCATTTTAGATTTGTCGTTGGTAAACATTACCAGAGGAACTACGGCAAAACTCAGTTGCATGGATAGAATAACCTGGCTTAAAACCAATAAATCTGTAGTACCCTGTTCTCCGTAAAGTATTGCTACAATAAGAGCAGGAATCACCGCAATAAGTCTGGTAATTAGCCTTCTGAGCCATGGCTTCAGACGGATGTTCAGAAATCCTTCCATTACGATTTGTCCGGCAAGCGTTCCTGTAAGTGTAGAATTTTGTCCGGATGCTAAAAGAGCAATGGCAAAAGCAATACTCGCCATGGAAGCTCCCAAAATTGGAGTCAGCATTTTATAGGCATCATGAATATCTGCAATGTGCTGATTTCCCGTCGTATGGAAAGTTGCTGCAGCCAAAATAAGAATTGCAGCGTTAATGAAAAAAGCAATTAAAAGGGAAACTGTACTGTCTAAAGTTGCAAATTTTATAGCTTCTTTTTTTCCTGCTCTATCTCTATCGTAATCTCTTGTCTGCACAATACTGCTGTGAAGATATAAGTTATGGGGCATTACTGTGGCACCTAAAATCCCTATTCCGATATAAAGTGCAGCAGGATTGGTGATGATTTCTTTCTGTGGAACTAAACCGCCTAAAATCTGATTAATTTCTGGTTTTGAAATGATAAGTTCATACCCAAAACAAATTAGAATGATAAAAATTAATCCTCCAACAATACTTTCCACCCATCTGAATCCTTTTGCCTGAAGTAATAATATTAAAAGTACGTCGATAGTTGTAATAACAATACCCCATGTTAATGGAATTCCGAAAAGTAAATTGAGTGCGATTGCAGACCCGATAACTTCGGCAAGATCGCAAGCAGCAATTGCTATTTCGCAAAGAATCCAAAGAATAACATTCGTAGTTGGAGAAAAGTGATCTCTACAAGCCTGCGCTAAATCTCGTTCGGTTGCAACCCCAAGTTTTACGGAAAGGTGCTGTAAAACCATAGCAAAAATATTGGATATAAGAATTACAGAAAGTAGAGTATATCCAAACTGAGCACCACCGGCAATATCGGTAGCCCAATTACCAGGATCCATATACCCAACTGCAATCATTAAGCCTGGTCCTGCAAATGCAAGATACTTTCGCCAAAATCCTGATTTTTTCGGGATGTGAATAGAAGAGAAAACTTCAGGCAAGGAATCTGATACTTTTTCTTTTCTCCAGCCTTCTTTTATTTTGAAATTCATGTATTGTTAGAATATACTAACAAAATTAATTAAATTAAACGAATTCTATTGCAGGTATCAAAAAAAATCCTGAAAAATTTTTCAGGATTTAATCATTTATTTTTTAAATGAAGTTTATTTTGTAAATCTTACAGACATTTTTCTGTCTACTGCTCTTTCTGCATCAGAAGCTTTTGCGTCTACTTTTGCAAATTCGCTTCCATATCCATCGGCAGCAATTACTTGTGATGCTACTCCTTGGTTAGATAACCAATCTTTAATGAAGTTAGCTCTTTCAGCAGATAGTTTTAAATTGTTAGCTTCATTTCCTGTTTTATCGGTGTAACCACCAATTTTTATTTTTGCATCAGGAAAAGCTTTTAAAATAGCAACTAAATTTTGTAACTGACTTTCTGAACCTGCTTCAAGTTGGTTTGCACTTCCCATTTTAAAATTTACATGGTCGAAATCGAACCATCTGTTTTTTAGTGCAGCGTCATCTTTTGCATTGGTGTATTCTCCAGATTTAAGGAAAGAAATCATTTGATCTTCCATACCGTTTCTGTATCCTTTAAGTGCTGTACCATTAAGGTCGATATCTTCATCTACTTTTGTGGTAGTTGCTGTGGAATTCACAGTAGTTGTATCGGTTTTGGTCTTTAAAGAATCGCCTTCTACACTTGTAGTAGTGGTAGTTTCGCTCTTACGACATTGTTGCCAAAGAAAATAAGATGCAGCAAGCAAAAGAATGACTGGTAAAAGCCATTTCCATATAGATCCACCTTCTGAAGAAGTAGTTCTATCCGAAAAAGTTCCTGTTTCTGCCGTACTTCTTGTTACTTCTACACGCGGTGGAGCATCAACTACTGGCTTTGTTGCAGGATTTTCATTTCCTTCAAAACCATATCCTTTAGCCCAATCTCCTACATTAAGGGATGCTAAAGAAAGACCTGCAGGTAATAAAGTAGAAATTATTCCTTTTTGGTCATTTAATAAAGATGTAATTCCGTTTCGGTCTAAATTGTTTTCAGAAGCATATTTTCCTATAGATCCTACGGTTGCTCCTGTAACCATATTCAATAAAGATGAAGAAGAATTGTTGCTGATTCCAGCATAAGTAGCAACGCTGTTGATAATTCCGATTAGTTTATCTCCAAAAATTGATGTTAATAATCCCGATATAAAAGAATTACCTGATGTTGCACTCGATAAACTCCCCAAAATTCCGTTCGAAGACGAGTTAGCTACAGTATCTAATACAGTTGGGTTGTCTGAATTGTTTGCCAAACCTCCAATCACCACAGGAAGTAATCCTGAAATAGCTTTAGAAATTCCCGATTCGCTTTCTCCCAGTTGTGAGGCTGTCTGAGAAACTAATGCGGCTCCAAGTTGCCCTTTAATAAGATCAATAATGTTTAATGCCATAATAATTTATTTTTTAAAATTAATGTTATTTAAAATTAAACAAAAATTCATCCAAAAATGGTTGTAAAATATAAAATCTATAAAAATTTTAAAAATTTTTATAGATTTAGTAAATTATTATGTTAAGTTTAATAAGCTTTAGCAAATAAAACTCTTCTTTTAGAAGGTTTTCCGCTTACCATAGAAACTCCTTCTTCAATATCATCATTCAGAGGAATGCATCGTATGGTTGCTTTTGTTTCTTCTTTAATCTGCTCTTCTTCTTCAGCCGTTCCATCCCAATGAGCATAAATAAATCCTCCTTTTTCTTCAAGAACTTTTTTGAATTCTTCGTAAGAATCTACTTTTGTAATGTTTTCTTCACGGAAAGTGAACGCTTTTTTATAAATATCTTCCTGAATAGTTTTTAAAAGGTCTTCAATATAAGAATCTAACCCTTCTAAAGGGCGTACTTCTTTTGTAAGATTGTCTCTTCGTGCAATTTCAACAGATTTATTTTCTAAGTCTTTCGGTCCGATGGCAATTCTTAAAGGAACTCCTTTTAGTTCGTATTCGGCAAATTTCCAACCTGGTTTGTTTTGGGTATCATTATCAAATTTTACCGAGATACCTTTTAATTTTAATTTATTCTGAATTTCCAAAGCAACTTTACTTATTTCATTAAGCTGTTCTTCTCCTTTGAAAATAGGAACAATAACCACTTGTATAGGAGCTAATGTTGGAGGAAGTATGAGACCGAAATCATCAGAGTGAGTCATGATTAAAGCTCCCATTAAACGTGTTGATGTTCCCCAAGAAGTTGCCCATGCATATTCTATTTTTCCTTCTTTGTTGGTAAATTTAACATCAAAAGCTTTAGCGAAATTTTGTCCTAAAAAGTGAGAAGTTCCTGCCTGTAAAGCTTTACCGTCCTGCATTAATGCTTCAATGCAATATGTTTCATCAGCTCCCGCAAATCTCTCCGAAGGAGTTTTTAATCCCTGAATAACAGGAATGGCCATGAAATTTTCTGCAAAATCTGCATATACCTTATTCATTTTTTCTGCTTCTTCTACGGCTTCATCACGAGTAGCGTGTGCTGTATGACCTTCCTGCCAAAGAAACTCTGAAGTTCTTAGAAATAATCTGGTTCTCATTTCCCATCTTACAACGTTTGCCCATTGGTTAATAAGAATTGGCAAATCTCTGTAAGATTGAATCCAATTTTTGTAGGTATTCCATATAATGGCTTCGGAAGTAGGTCTTACGATAAGTTCTTCTTCCAGCTTTGCATCTGGATCTACGATTAGTTTATGAGGATTGCTAGGGTCGGTTTTCAGTCTGTAATGGGTAACAACTGCACATTCTTTTGCGAACCCTTCGGCATTTTTTTCTTCAGCTTCAAACAAGCTTTTGGGAACAAAAAGAGGGAAATAAGCATTAACGTGACCCGTTTCTTTGAATTTTTTGTCCATTTCGTCACGCATCTTCTCCCAAATTGCGTATCCGTATGGTTTTATCACCATAGAACCTCTTACTCCGGAGTTTTCTGCTAAATCTGCTTTTACAACTAACTCATTGTACCACTTGCTGTAATCTTCGCTTCTTGAAGTTAATTTTGCCATTAATTTTTTTTTAATATTTTAACTTTTGTAAAATTATGTAATCTAAAAATAAAGATTTATTTTTGATAGATTTTTCGCACCAACAATTGGTATATTTTTGGTACCGAATGCAAATATAATTTAAATTAAAAAAAATAATACATTATCATGAAAAGAAATATACATAAATTTTTATTTGAAACTCTAAAATCTAAAGGTATTTTAGCTGTTTCAAGTGGTTTATTGTTAATGTCATGTGGTGCCCAAATGGGAGGATACAGTGAAACAGACGGTGTTTATTACGATCCCAATAAAGATACTCTTCCGGAAGGTGTAATTATTAATAATGAAGGAAACAGAGTAGGAGATTACTACGATTATTATAGCGACAGCAGTGTAATTGAAAATTCTCAAATTAACCAGCAACAACAGAATAACCGTTATAACGATTGGAGCAATACCAATTGGAATAACAATGCAACAGATTCCGATTGGGGAAATTTTGCAGGAAGCCAAACCAATTATTATGATAATTCTTGGGGCTACGGTTACGGAATGATGGGTTGGGGTTCTCCATGGGGTTGGGGATATAATCCTTACTGGGGCTGGGGTTCTGGTTGGGGTATGAGCATGTCTTTCGGCTGGGGATCCGGTTGGGGATGGGGAGGCTACAATCCTTATTGGGGAATGGGCTGGAATAGCTGGGGAAACCCTTATTATGGTGGATGGTATGGCAATCCTTATTGGGGTTGGAGAAATGGTTATTGGGGAGGAAATTATTATGTTCCTTCGTATAGAAGAAGCGGAGCAAATGGCAGATCTGGCTTTAATGGAGGAGCTTTATATGGATATAGAAATATGAATACAGCTTCAGGATTCCGTAATAATACAAATGGTTTCAGATCCGGAAATGCTAATGGCTATCGTCAAGGTGGTAATAATTCAGGATTCAGACAAGGAAGTGGAGACGGAGGATTTAGACAAGGTGCTAACAACGGCGGATTCCGACAAGGTTCGGATAATGGCGGATTCAGAAATCAGCCAGGGATGAGAAATCCTAACGGTAACATGAATCAGCAAAGACCTAACTACGATTACAGACCTCAGTCTCAACCAAGAAGAAATGACAACTTTAGCAGACCAAGCGATAATGGAGGATTCAGATCTGGTGGTTTTAACTCCGGAAGCGGTGGTGGATTTAGAGGTGGTTCTTCAGGCGGTGGAGGCGGCTTCAGATCTGGCGGCGGAGGCGGCGGTTTTAGATCTGGTGGTAGATAATATAAATTAATAACTATTCTTGAAAATAATGTTAAAAAAATCTCTTGTACTAATGAGTGTTACTGCAGCTTTTTATCTGCAGGCTCAGGATATATCGGTAATCAGAAATTCAGTAGATGTGTATTCTAACACACCTATGACGGGAAGCTCTAAATTTAACGCAATGGCGGGTTCTAATGGTGCTTTAGGAGGAGATGCTTCTTCTTTACTTACCAATCCTGCCGGATTAGGTGTGGCTATTGCGGGTGATGTTTCCGTAACGCTTTCTGTGGAAAACAATAAAAATACAAGTACATTAGCCGGAAATTCGGTTAACTATAACATCAGCAAAGTTAATCTTGGGAATGTAGGAGGTGTGGCAGCATTTCAATTGATGACAGAAACACCTTGGAAATTCATCAATTTAGGAGCAAATATGTCCACAACATCTTTGGAAAATTATGTAGAATCTCCGGGAAATTCAAATGTTGTTATTTCTAAAAATCTTGTGGATGGTTCTGGAAATAATGTAGTAGGAAATTTATCCTATTTAGGACATGCTTATAACAGATACGGAACTCAAACTAAATTTAATTTAGGTGTTGGTGCCAATTACAATAACTCACTTTATTTGGGAGCTAGTGTAAATATGCATTATGTAGATTTACAACAGTACGACAGTGCTAGTTTTGGTCTAGATTTAGATAAAACGGCATATACATTCAATAAACAATATACTCCGTTCTCAGAAAAATCTAACGGGTTTTCTGCAACGGTCGGAGTTTTAGGAAAAATTACAAATCAGCTTAGATTGGGAGCATCTATAGAAACTCCTACTTGGTGGTCTTTGGATAGAGTTTATACAGACTATTATACTGGAACAGACGGATACGTTTATCAGGATAGCTTTGTTGAAGACAGAACTTTCAGATCTCCAATGAAAGCAACTTTAAGTGGAGCTTTTGTAGCAAGTAAGAATTTTGCCATTAATGTAGATTATACCTTGGGTATTACAAAACCACATTATAAAGTTCAAGGAGATGCTGAAAAAGAATTAAACTCTTTTTTCAGTGATACCTACAAAAATTTATCTGAAATAAAAGTGGGAGCGGAATATAGAATTAAATCTTTCCGTTTAAGAGGAGGATACTCTTATACATCTAGCCCGTTTGATAATATGACGGTTAGCGCATTTACCAACTCAGGATCTACTGCTCAGACCAATTTCAGCAATATGATTTTGGGTGATAGAAATATGATTGGGGCAGGATTGGGCTATGATTTTGGAAAATTCTATATAGATGCTGCTTATCAGAATATTACTTCAAATTATAAAAATCCGTTCTTAGCAGGTCATTCAGATTTCGGAACAGGATATTATTCTTCAGATTTTGATGTTGCAACTCCAAATTCTGTTGTTTCGGATGTGAAAAATGTGAGAAATAATATTTTTGTAACTGTTGGTTGGAAATTTTAATATCAATAAGTTAGTATAAAAAAAGGCTTCGAAAGATAATTTTGAAGCCTTTTTTATTTTCGTTATTGATGATTTTAATGAATATGTTCTGAATGAGGATGTACATGGAACAGATGTATCATTAATGCAAGAGAAACGCCTAAAAGCACCAATCCAATTTTCGTCCAGTCTACATTATGATTTTTATTACTTTCAAAAATAATTACAGACGAAATATGAAGAAAAATTCCTCCTACAATAGCCAGAAAATAAGGCTGCCATTCTGGATTGAAATAATTTCCTAACAGCATTCCAAAAGGTGAAGCCAACGCAAATAAAGCGACAATGAGTATTGATGGATAAGATGCTTTAGTGCTCTTTCTATTAAATAAAAATGCTCCCAATATAAAAGAAATCGGGATGTTGTGTACCAAAATTCCCATTAAATACGGAGAAAAAGGGTTTTCCTCATTTCCTAAAGGAATTCCTTCTATAAATGCATGGATAAAAAGCCCTACCATGAGAGCCATAGGCAAGATATTGTTTTCGCTGTGATGATGAAAATGTCCGTGCTCAAAACCTTTTGTAAGAGCCTCTAAAATCATTTGAAGCAATACACCTCCGATAACAAAAATGCCTAAATTTTCAGTTTCGCTGTGATAAACTTCCGGAAAAACTTCGTTCAGGCAGATTGTAATTAAAAAACCGGCGCTTACAATTAAAAGATTTTTTGCGAACTTTTCTTTTTTACCAAAGTATTTTCCCAGTAAAACTCCAGCAACAACACTTAATATAAGTAAAATAAAAATCATAAAGGCTGTTATTTCTTCCTGAATAGGTTAATGCAACGTGGAGATTTTTCTTTTTCAAAATCGTTCAGTTGATAATCTCCCCAGATTGTGATTCTTTCAAACCCACATTCTTGAGCGTAATTTTCAATGGTTTCTAAAGTGTGAAGCTTCACTTTTTCAAAAAAATGATGAGATTTACCATCAGCTTCAAATTGTATATCCTTTATGATGTGTCTCCCTTCGATTTTTTTGGAAATTTTAAAATCAATTCCCTCTCTGGTTACAGTTGCTTCAGGAACTAAAGTATTTCTTACAAACTGTTCATTAAGATAATCGAGAACAAAATAACCTTCTGGTTTAAGAATTTCATGTACAGACTGAAAAACTTTTCGGTCATCTTCCTCATTATCAAAATATCCAAAACTTGTAAAAAGGTTAAAAACTGCGTCTACAGGTTTGGCTTTTATGGGATTTCGCATATCATGAACCTGAAAATGAAGTGCAGGTTCAGTGCCATGAGTTTCAAATTTTTTATTATGATCAATACTTTGTTTAGAAAGATCCAAGCCTAAAACATCGTAACCAAGCTGATTCAGAAAAACCGAATGTCTTCCTTTGCCACAGGCTAAATCTATTATTTTTGATGATTTTGCAAGTTGAAGTTCAGATGTTAATGCAGTAATGAAATTTTCTGCTTCTGTGTAATCTCTGTTGCTGTAAAGTATGTGATAATAAGGGGTATCAAACCAAGATTCAAACCATTCCATATTGCAAAAGTAAGGATTTTTGTTGGAAGCTTAACCTAAGCAAAATCATGAATCAAAACAGTATTCATGAGATTATGAGATTATTTTATACTCAAAACCCATCAACACAACTTAACGAGTAAAATTTGACTATTTTTGCAGAATGGATACAGAAAATCTCAAAATTCAGATAAAAACATTTTTCGGACTGGAAGTTATCTTGGCGGAAGAAATAAAAAAGCTTGGCGGAAGAAACGTAGAAATTAAAAATCGTGCAGTAAACTGTGAAGGCGATTTAGGCTTTTTATACAAAATAAATTATTCTGCTAGAACTGCTCTTAAAATTATTATTCCTATTCTCGAATTTAAAGCGTTCAATGAAAGTAAATTTTACGATAAGCTTTTTAAGTTTGAATGGGACGAGTTTATGGACGTAGATCAAACATTTGCAATAGATTCTACGGTAAATTCTGAAAGATTCAAGCATTCCCAATTCATGACTTTTAAGATGAAGGATGCCATTGTAGATTATTTTCAGAACAAATACCATAAAAGACCAAGTATAGAAACAAAATCTCCGGATATAAAATTTCACTTGCATATTGATCGTGAATTGGTTACCATTTCTCTCGATTCTTCCGGCGATCCGCTCTTCAAAAGAGGTTACAGAAAAGAGCAGGGAGAAGCTCCTATTAATGAAGTTTTGGCAAGCGGTATGCTTCAGTTGGCTGGTTGGGACGGAAAAGGAAATTTTCTGGATCCAATGTGTGGTTCGGGAACTCTTTTAATTGAAGCTGCAATGATTGCACTCGATTTGCCTGCTCAGATTTTCAGAAGAAGATTTTCATTCCAGAACTGGAAAAACTACGATGCAGATTTGTTTTCTAAGATTAAAGAAGTAAGGGTAAACAGAGTGAAAGAATTTACAGGTAAAATTGTTGGTTATGATATTGATGCGAGAATGCTGAATGCCGCAAGAACCAATGTAGAATCTGCAGAAATGGAAGATATTATTGAAGTGAGAAAACAGAATTTCTTCGATTCTAAAAAAGATCTTTTCCCTTTGTTAATGGTTTTCAATCCTCCATATGACGAGAGAATTTCCATTAATGATGACGATTTTTATAAGAAAATAGGGGATACTTTTAAAACGAATTATCCAAATACTTTGGCTTGGCTCATTTCTTCTGATCTGGAAGCGGTAAAGAAAATTGGACTTCGTCCTTCAAGAAAAATTAAACTTTTCAACGGAAAATTGGAAACAAGATTTTTACAATACGAAATGTATGAAGGTACCAAAAAAGTACATAAATTAGAAGATAAAAAATAATATTTTATTAAACATATTAGTAAAAAAGCCTTAAAAATTTATTTTCAAGGCTTTTTTTGTTAATGATATTTTAATTTTATCCCAAATATGGATATTTGTAATCTTTAGGAGAAACAAAAGTTTCTTTGATGGATCTTACTGAAGTCCATCTCAAAAGATTCATCTTAGAACCGGCTTTATCATTGGTTCCGGAAGCTCTTCCTCCGCCGAAAGGCTGTTGCCCTACAACGGCACCCGTTGGCTTGTCGTTGATATAGAAGTTTCCTGATGCATTTTCCAAAGCTTTGAATGCTTCATTAATTACATATCTGTCTTGTGCAAAAACAGATCCCGTTAAGGAATAAGGAGATGAAGAATCTACCAGCTGCAAAGTTTCTGCCCATTGTTCATCTTCATATACATAGATAGATAAAATAGGACCAAAGATTTCCTCAACCATACTTTCGTAATGAGGATTTGTGGTTTCAATTACGGTAGGGTAAACAAACCAACCTTTAGAATCATCTGTTTTACCACCGATTACTACGTTGGCTTCGATAGAAGCATTGGCTCTGTCGATATATCCTTTACATTTTTCAAAAGAGTTTTTATCAATTACAGCGTTCACAAAATTGGAAGGATCTTCAGGAGAACCTATTTTTATAGATGAAATCTGAGTTTCCATTACTTTTTTCACATCATTCCAAATAGATTTAGGAATATATGCTCTGGAAGCTGCCGAACACTTCTGCCCCTGATATTCGTAAGCACCTCTTACCAAAGCTGTAGCTACAGCCTCCACATTAGCAGAAGAATGGGCAATCACAAAATCTTTTCCTCCCGTTTCACCTACAATTCTAGGGTACGTTCTGTAATTATGAATATTATCGCCAATCATTTTCCACATTCCCTGAAAAACCTTTGTAGAACCTGTAAAATGAAGTCCAGCAAAATCTCTGTGTGCCAAAACTTTATCAGCAGTTTCTTTTCCGTCTGTAAAAATCATGTTAATAACACCTGCAGGAAGACCAGCTTCTGCTAAAACATCCATAATTACTTTCGCAGAATAAATTTGCTTGTCTGATGGTTTCCAGACCACTACATTCCCGAGCATTGCCATACAGGTTGGCAGGTTTCCTGAAATTGCTGTAAAGTTGAACGGAGTTACTGCAAAACAGAAACCTTCTAATGGTCTGTATTCTACTCTGTTCCAGATTCCTGCATCAGAGACTGGTTGCTCAGAATACATTTCCGTCATAAATTCTACGTTGAATCTTAGGAAATCTATCAATTCACACGCTGCATCAATTTCAGTCTGATGAACATTTTTAGACTGCCCAATCATGGTTGCAGCATTAATTACGTCTCTGTAAGGTCCTGCCAAAAGATCAGCTGCTTTTAAGAAAATGGCTGCACGCTGTTCCCAACCCAGTTCGTTCCACTGTTTTTTTGCTGCTAAAGCGGCATTAATGGCATCATCTACATGCTGCATGGTTCCTTTATGGTAGAATCCAAAATCATGAGTGTGATCCTGTGGTGACTGTAGTTGTACTTTATCTCCCGTTTTAACTTCTTTACCGTTAATAATCATCGGTACTTCAGTTTTTTCTGCCCACATTTTTTTGTAAGTGGCAAGAAGAGATTTTACTTCTGAAGATCCTGGTAAATAAGATGTTACAGGCTCGTTTACTGCAAAAGGGACTTGCGAAATTGCTTTTGACATATCGTTGTATTGTTTGTTTTGCTTTTTCACAAATTTACAACTTTTAAAACTTATGATGAAAGATTCTCTGACGTGATTTATTTCAGAAATAAGTTTGGAATCATTGAATCTGAAATTTACATTTTCTCTGTTTCAAGAATTTTTAAAACGAGCTTTTCTTCGTGAGTTAATCCTGCTTTTCCGTCATCTTTCTCAATAGTTTCCAGTTCGTCCAGGTATTTTTTTATGGTATTATTTTCATAAAGGTTGATGACTAATGGGTGTACATAGTATTTTCTGCACACGGTACTGGTGTTTCCCAAATGTTCTGCCACAATATCCAGAGCTGCTTTTATTTTCTTTTTATACTGAGAATTATTTTCGGCATAACCAATTTCCTTAAAAGCAATTAAAGCATTCACCGTTCCCGACCATGTTCTGAAGTCTTTAGCCGTGAAATCTTCACCACTCAGTTCTTTTATATAGTCATTTACCATTCCGGAATCTACAGAATGCCTTTTTCCTTCATCATCAATATACTGAAAAAGCTCTTTTCCCGGGATTTCCTTACATTTCATGATGAGTTTTGCCAACCTTTTACTTTTCAGATTAACGTCGTGCATTACCCCTTTTTTACCTTTGAAAGAAAAATTAATCTTTTGCCCCTCTATTTTTACGTGTTTTTCTTTAAGAGTAGTCAGTCCAAAAGATCCGTAAAGTTTTTCGTAAATGTTGTTTCCAATACGGATATTTGTACGCTGCATCAAACTTACAATTAAGGCTAAAATTTTCCTTTTTTCAAAATTTTTTAAGGCTAAATCTTTTTCAAGCTGTAAACGTATTTCGGGCAAAGCATACCCAAACTGAAGCATTCTGTAGAATTTGGTATGGTTTCTGAGAGCACTCCACAAAGGATGATAACGGTATTGCTTTCTTTTTTTTACATCAAAACCTGTTGCCTGAAGATGCCCGTTATCTAATGCACAAATCCATACATTTTCCCAAGCAGGAGGAATTACCAAACTGTTGATGCGTTTAATTTCATCTTTATCCTTAATCTTCTCATCGTTTTTAAAATACTGAAATTTTTTTCCTCTTTTTCGGCGGATAATGCCGGAAGCTTCTGCATCTGAGGTGTAAATTAAATTTACCGCTTTTGCAGAAGCCACCGGATCTTTCGTAATTTTGATGATCTTGGAAGGTTTTAGGTGCGAAATAATTTCAAGATCAGAATTTTCCATGATTTATGAGTTTTTACCTCTTGAAAATAACCACAAGATAAGACCCAGAATTCCTACCACTACGATAATTCCCCACCACATACCGGCTTTGAAGATTGTTTCTACCGCCTCACAGCTTGTTAAAAGCATTAAAGACATTAATGTAACGCTGAATAAAGCTAATTTTTTCATAATAATTTAATTTTATTGATTTGTTTTAATATTGTTTAAATTCTGTGATAATCACCCCGCCAGTTTTTAATAGATTTTTTAATCTCATCACCGCTCAGGTTTTCTTTTAATGTTTTTTCCAGAAGAATTTTAAATTCATCATCATAAGCAAAACGTAAAGCTGCAATCTGGCTGAATTTCAGTTTTCCTTCAGTTTCATCTGATCTTTCACCATAGATTTCAAAATATCTCTGTTTAAATTCAAGCCTTACGATTCTGTTCTGAAGTCCTAATGCATAATGCTGGCGAACCATAATGCTAAAAAAAAGAATTAAAAAAATGAGAACGGAAAACAAAATCCATATAAGTTCGTTTTCAGAATCTTTAAAAACTTTATAAATCCCCAATATTTCTAAAAAGAAAAGTATCGGCAATAAAACGAAGTGGTGTAGCGGATAAAATTTTCTGTGGTTTTGATAATTCTGTGGTTTCATAAGAGCAGAATAGCAATAACCTTTCCAAATTTTTAAAATTGAATCAGCAAAAAGAGAAAAACATGTTCTGATAATGAAAAAAACGCAAGTAGAGACAAGTAATTTTAAAAAAATACTGAAAATAAAGGCAAACAAAACCGTTTCATTTACTTCTGAAAAACAAAATTTGAAATGCAAAACGGTATAATCTTAGGTTTTTTTTAACGGTTCAGATGATTTCAAAATTTTAAAATTCCGTAACTTTCCATCTTTAAAATTGGTAAAAAAATGACTTCAAAGGAAAAAGTAGCTGCACTTCGTGAAGAAATGCAGAAAAACAATATTGATGCGTTTATAGTATATTCTGCAGATCCTCACATGAGCGAATATTTGCCTCAGGAATGGCAGGAGAGAGCTTGGCTTTCGGGATTTATGGGTTCTGCCGGCTTTGTGGTAGTTACAAAAGATAAAGCAGGGCTGTGGACAGATGGAAGATATTTTACTCAGGCTCCTGTAGAACTGGCTGGTTCGGGGATTGATCTTTTTAAAGACGGAATGGAGGGAACTCCTAATTATATCGACTGGATTATTTCTGAAATTCCTTCCAACGGAAAAGTTGCGGTAAATGCTTTGGCAACTTCCCACTCCAACTGGGAACTTTTGCATCAGAAACTGAATGCAAAAAATTTAACTCTGGTAGATCTCCCTTTATTAAAAGAAATTTGGAAAGAAAGAGGTACTCCTTCAAAAAATCCGATTTATACGCATCCTATAGAAAGAGCAGGGAAATCTGTAAGTGATAAAATTTCTGCAATCCGCCAGAAAATGGAAGAGCAGGAAGCTACGGTTCATATTATTTCAAGTCTTGATGATGTTGCATGGACTTTGAACCTTAGGGGCAGTGATGTAGAAAGCAATCCTGTATTTTTAGGGTATATTATCATTACAAAAAATGATGCTATTCTTTTCACAGATCTTGATAAAATGGATGTGGAAGCCAGAAAGCAGATGGATGAATCTTTCGTAAAAATGATGCCTTATGAAGATTTTTACAGTCATTTGAGAAACTTCAGCAATGAAAATATTTTGGTGTCTCCAAACAGCAATCAATCTGTTTTTGAAGCTTTAAAAGCGGGCAATACCTTTATAAAAGCTAATCCTCCTGGAAATTTGATGAAGGCTCAGAAAAATGAAACTGAGCTGGATGGTTTCAGAAAAGTGATGGTAAGAGACGGCGTTGCTATGGTGAAATTTCTTTACTGGCTTACCCAAAATGCCGGCAAAGAAGCTATGAATGAATATTCTATCGGGCAAAAATTAAGAGAGTTTCGTGCGGCAGAAGAAAACTTCGTGGGAGAAAGTTTCGGAAGCATCATAGGATATAAAAATAATGGTGCTGTGATTCATTATTCTGCCAAATCTGAAGGAAGTAATGAAGTTAGCAATGATGCAAGTATTTTGGTAGATTCCGGAGGTCAGTATCTAGAAGGAACAACCGATATTACCCGAACTTTGGCTTTAGGGGCAGTTTCGGAGGAGTTTAAAATCAATTCTACGTTGGTTTTGCAGGGGATGATTCGTTTATCAATGGTGAAATTTCCTAAAGGTACCAAAGGAGTTCAGCTGGATGCTATCGCAAGATTGCCTTTGTGGATGAACGGTAAAGATTACAACCACGGAACAGGACACGGTGTGGGAAGTTTTATGAATGTACATGAAGGACCTCAAAATATAAGAAAAGATTTGAATCCTCAGGAATTAATGATAGGAATGGTGTGTTCCAACGAACCTGGATATTATGTAGAGGGAGAATATGGGATTCGTCATGAAAATCTTATTGCCGTAAAAGAATCTGAAGCTACTGCAAACGGAATTTTTTATGAATTCGAAACCTTAACGATTTGTCCGTTTTTTAAAGACACTGTAGTAAAAGAGCTTCTTTCTTCTGAAGAAATTAATTGGCTGAATACTTACCACAAAACCTGTGAAGAAAAGCTTGCACCACATCTGCAAGGCGAAGTAAAAGAGTGGTTTTTGCATTTGGTGAGCCCTTTGTAGCTTGAAAACAATATTTTATTTATGAATCACCTTTTCGAAGGTGATTTTTTTTTACAGTTAATAACCCTGATTGTAGTGGAAATCCCGCAGTGAGGCGGCGGAGCGAAGCGGAGCCGTCCGAGCGAGAATTGAAACGGAAAGCAGGTTCCCGGCTCCTAAAAAATATGAAAATCTAAAAAGTTATGTTTCTGCATCCACATCCTCGAAAATTAAAGCTTTCACTTTTTAAATTTCCGTAATTTTGCATTATGAATCAGGACACAATCTGCGCACTGGCAACCGCCAACGGAATGGGAGCAATCGGAATTATCAGAATTTCCGGAGAAAAATCTTTTGAAATTGTAAATGCGGTTTTTGAAGGTAAAAATCTAACTAAAGTAGCTTCTCATACCGTTCAGTATGGTTTTATAAAAGATGATTATGAGGTAATTGATGAAGTGATGGTTTCGGTATTTCATGCCCCGAAAACGTTTACAACAGAAAATTCTGTGGAGATCTCTTTTCACGGTTCGCCTTATATTGCCAAAAAAATTCTTGAGGTTTTAATAAAAAACGGAGCAAGAATGGCAAAAGCAGGTGAATTTACCATGCGTGCTTTTATGAATGGAAGGATTGATCTTTCCCAAGCTGAATCTATTGCAGATTTGATTGCATCTGAGAATGAGGCGAGTAGAAAAGTGGCTTTAAATCAGTTAAAAGGCGGAATTTCTAATGAGATTTCTTTCCTAAGAAACGATTTGCTGAATTTTACTTCACTTATTGAGTTGGAACTGGATTTTGCAGAAGAAGATGTAGAATTTGCCGACCGAACTGCACTGAAATCTCTGCTTTCTAAAATTGAAGAAAAACTGAATTCTCTGATTGAAAGTTTCCAATACGGAAATGCCATCAAAAATGGAACTGCGGTTGCCATTATCGGGAAACCGAATGCCGGAAAATCTACACTTTTAAATGCTCTTTTGAAAGAAGAAAGAGCTATTGTGAGCAATATTGCAGGAACTACAAGAGATACGATTGAGGAAATTCTTCATATAAAAGGTCATGCTTTCCGACTGATTGATACAGCAGGTTTACGCGAAACTTCAGATGAAATTGAAGCTATTGGGGTCAAAAAAGCTAAAGAAAAAGTAGAAAATGCAGAAGTTCTTGTTTATCTTATTGACGCTGCAACCCAAGATTTTTCGGAAGATATAGAAGTGCTAAAATCTTTATTGAGGGAAGATTTGAAACTGATTATTTGTGCCACAAAAATTGATGAAGTAATTCCTGATCAATATGAAAGCATAGAAAATGTTTTAAGAGAATCTATCACTCAGGAATTTGATTTTATCAAAATTTCAGCAGTTGAAAATCAGAATATCCAGGATTTGAAAAATGAATTATCTTCCTATGTAGAGCAACTGAAATCTGAAGAAGGAAATGTTATCATTACTAATCAGCGGCATTATGAAGCCTTGCAAAAATCCCTTACTTCCGTAAGGAAAGTGGAAGAAGCTGTCAATTTTCAAATTACAACAGAGCTATTGTCTTACGAACTCCGCAATGCTTTAGAAAATCTAGGAGAAATTTCAGGAGAATTTACTAATGACGAAGTGTTAGGAAATATTTTTTCTAAGTTTTGTATCGGAAAGTAAAAAGGCTGCTTAGAAATTTATCTCTAAAAATATACAAAATAGCACTTGAACAATATTCAAGTGCTATTTTTGTTAATATGAAGTGTCTTTTCTGAATTTTATTAATTCATTGCATCGGTAGTATCGAAAGAGCTTACTCCGCTCCAAGATTTAGCCCAATCTGGTAAAGCAGTTCCGCTTCCTGCACCGTTTGCATTTGCATTTTCTGAGAAAATTGAAGAAATATCTACTGCTGTTCCTGCTGTGTTTTTAGCTTTAGATTTCGTTGTAACGTTCACGAAGTTTAGGTTTTTAATGTAAGAACCACCTTGGAACCAAGATAATGTTCTGTCAGTTTCAAAATCTAAACCTGTAGCGAAGTTTGCTAAAACGATATTGTCGAATTTTCCGTTTGATCCTGCTCTTACTTTCATACCTTGAGATTCAGAACCTGAAGTGTTTCCTAAGAAAGTTGCATTGGTAATGTTTGGATTAGAAACTCCGTTTCCAAAAGTTGTATTTGGATTGGTATCCTGAGTATCTGCTTCAATACCTCTGTTTCCTGGCTCTGCAGCGTTTTGATATTGTTTTTTTCTTGCAGCATAAATATAGTTAGCGCTTCCTTGCCATCCTTCAGTCCAGTCTATACTGTCATCACCAACACCTAGTACAAGTAAGTGATCTGCGTTTACATTTCCACCGAAAAATTCAATACCATCATCTGCACCGTCGATTACAGCAACATAAGAAACTGTTGTTCCGCTACCAACTCCGAATAAAGATAGACCGTTAAATTCTTTTTCAGGATTGTATTTGAAACCACTGTCTTTAATTACTACGTATTTCATAACTCCAGAATTATCAGACGTGTTAGTACCGCCGTATGTTAAATCTCCAAGTTCAGAAGTAGAAGTTCCTGCAGCAGTTCTGTTTGTAGGAGCATTTCCTAAGATAACAATACCTCCCCAATGTCCTTGCTTGTGTGCAGTACCTTCGAATACGATTGGTTTTGCTGCTGTTCCGTTCATGAAAATTTTACCACCTTTATCTACGATAAGATAATTAGCACCTTCAGCTACAGTAATTCTTGTTCCTTCAGGAATAATAAGAGTAGCACCGTTTTCTACTAAAACTCTACCTGTAATGGTATATACTTTTGAAGCATCTAGTGTTACTATAGTTCCTGCTGCAATATTTCCTTTGAAGTTAGAAGGATCTAAAGAAGAAACAGTTTGTGAAGAATCGTCATCAGAATTACTACACGATATCGCCGTTGTAGAAACTGTGGCAACCATTGATAAGAATAAAGCTGCGTTTAAAAATGTTTTTTTCATAATTCTTTTATTGATTTATTTTTTATTAAAATTTATAAGATAAGTTCAGACCTAATTGGCGTCCTTTTGTATAATCTTTATGGATAAAAGTCTGAGAAGTATTTTCTTGTTCAATTTTGAAATGAGGATTTAATAGGTTTCTTGCAGAAATACCAATACCGATATTCTTTAAGTTGAATGTTATGTTAGCATCCAGAATTTCTCTTGGTACTTCATAAAAGTTACCAATACCTCCAGTTCCTACTGTGTAAAGGTTTTTTCCTATGTGAGAATAAGAAACTACAAAATCTAAACTGTTTAGATTGCTGTTCCATTTGTAGTTGTATCCTAAATTAACGTTGGCAATAAAGTCTGCCACACCTTGCATTGCATCTTTTTCTGTGTTGAAAACAATTCTTTTTCCGCGAGTGATGTCTTTTTCACCACCATTTTCTCTTGAAATTTGATCTTCAGATTTAAATTTCTGTTGAGAATGCATATATGTAGCATTAATGAATGTGTACAATTTAGAATTGTTCCAAGAATAAATGTCTTTTCTGAATTCTGCTTCAGCACCTGCAATGTATCCCCAATCTGAAACATTGAAATACGACATATCACTTGGTGCAGAACTCGCATAAGAAGTTCTTGCAATAGCATTTTGGATATATTTACCAAAAGCGGTTAAAGAAATTACTTCACCAGATTTCGGGAAAAATTCCCATTTAAGATCTGCATTATAATTATCCGAAGGATATAGATATTCGTTACCGTAAATGTTGTTTGTTACGTCATAATATGCAATCGGTATGATTTCCTTTGCTTGTGGTAAAGTGTACGTTTTAGAGAAAGCTAATCTTAGATTTTGTTTGTCGTTAACGCTATATTTTGCATTTAGAGCAGGTAAAAACTTATTGTATTGTTTATTTTTATTACCTTCTCCAGCTATCGCGTCTAACCATTTCATTTTCATATCGATGTAGTCGAAACGTCCTCCAACCTGTACAACAAAATTGTCTGAAATATTAATATCTACATTTGCTAAGCCAGATTGGATGTTCTGCTTTGCAGTATAAAAGAAAGGAGTAAATAATTTATCTGTAGGTTGAAATGTCTGATAAACAAATAAAGAATTATTCATCGGATTGATGAAAGCATCAATATTATTAGGGTCAATCTGCGTTACAAGATTGTAGTTCATACCGATGGTAGTATTCTCAAATCTTCTGTCTTTATATTGGCCGTCGTATCCTAAGGTAATTTTAAATCTGTCTAATTTTTTTGTAAGATATGCATGTCCTAAAACAGTATTGTCTTTCAGTTCATCAAAATATCTGTGGTTATTAATGGCACTCGCTGCAATAAGCTGCATATTTGTTGCATCGATGGTATTTTGCAAACGATCTGGTCTTTTGCTGTTTAGCATATTGTATCCAACTGCCCATTCTCCAGTCCAGCTGTCGTTTAACTTGTGAGTTCCTAATAACTGATTTACCCATGTATTTGTGATTTTATTATCACCTCTGTTGATGATTACATCTCTATCAACATCATAAGAATATCCTTTGTAGATTTTCGCAGACTGATCAGAAGAATGTATAAAGTTTGAAGTAAAGTTAATTTTGTTATTAGCATTGAATTTATATGCTAAATTTAATAATGCAGTTGTATTCGTTGTATATTTCGAACGTTCTACATCTGTAAATTTTTTGCTCGGAGTATTGTCACGGAAATAGTAACCTTCTTGTCCTTGGCTAAATTCATAAGAGTTTTCAAAACCTGCATAAGCAAAAACTGAAAATTTTCCAAAACTCGCACCTCCTTCAATGTTCATGTCAGAATTAAAAGGATTGTCTGCGTTTTTAAAATTCCATTTTGTGGTAAAAGGGTAGGTTTGGTAAGGATTTCCTTTAATAAATTTACTTTCTTTAAATCCAAAAAATCCAGGTCCTCCGTCTTGAAGTTTGAAATCTTTTTTATTATAAGTTTGAAGATTGATACTGCTTCCTAAACCTATTTTAAAATAAGGTTTTCCTGTATGTTCTTTCGAAACAATGTTTACACTTGCACCTCCAAAGTCACCCAACATTTTTGGGTTGTAAACTTTATCTAAAGAAAGATATTCAATCATTGAAGTTTTAAAAATCTCAAGATTGATGTTTTTATATTCCGGATCGTCCGAAGGAATTGGCAATCCGTTTAATGTTGTACTATTGTATCTGTCACCAAGTCCTCTTACAAAAATCTGCCCGCTACCTTCTTGTTTTGTAGTTCCTGTTGCTTTTGTTACAGCTGTTGCTGCATCGCCCACACCTTGTTTTGCCAATTGCACAGCACCCACTCTTTCTATTACCTCAACAGATTTTTTCTGCATATTAATAAGGTTGGCTTCAGTAGATTTTTTGGTAGATCCTTTAATAACTACCCCTTCAATTTTTTTCTCATTTTTCAGGGTGTCATTCTTTTCTTGAGCGTAAAACAATGTTCCTGTTGTAGTAAGGAATAAAGCAGCGATACTCAGTTTTCTAAAATTCATTTTCTTTTTACTATTACTTTCGGTGCAAAGGAATAAAAGTTTCGTGCTTTGTCTGGTTTAGTAAAATTTAAATTTTTCTTAACTAAACATTACGAAAGCTTTATAATTGTTAACTTTATATGAACGATAAGCATTATGTTAATTCATCATTCAAAAATTGTTAACTTTGAAACGTAAAAATTTAAAATGAGCCAAAAGAAAATACTTCTAATAGACGATGAATTGGATATTCTTGAAATTCTTTCTTATAATTTGGAAAAAGAAGGTTATCACATATTCACCGCTACAAATGGTAATGAAGGAATAGAAAAAGCAAAAGAAATTATCCCGGATCTTATTTTGCTGGATGTAATGATGCCGGAGAAAGATGGTATTGAAACCTGTCAGGAACTTCGTAAAATAAAAGAACTGCAAAAAACACTTATTGTATTTCTTTCTGCAAGAAGCGAAGAGTTTTCTCAGTTGGCCGGTTTTCAGGCGGGAGCGAATGATTATATCGTGAAAATCATTAAACCTAAAATTCTTATATCTAAGGTAAATGCTCTTCTTAAACTCACTTCTCAGGTTTCAGATCAATCTAAACTGATAGAAATAGGAGATTTAATTATTGATAAAGATAATTTCAGGGTTTCTAAAAGCGGACAGCAGTTTTTATTGCCAAAAAAAGAATTTGATTTGTTGTATCTTTTAGCTTCCAACACCGAAAAAGTTTTTAAACGAGAAGAAATTCTGGAAAAAGTTTGGGGAAATGATGTTATTGTTGGTGAAAGAACAATAGATGTTCATATCAGAAGGCTTCGCGAAAAACTGGGTATTAATACCATACAGACTTTAAAAGGAATAGGATATAAACTTATCGTTTAAATAATTCCGATTTCTTACATTTACACCTAATCCAAAAAAAATGTAAAATTGAAGTTTTACAGACTTACCTTTGTATCTGCCTGTCTTTTAACGATCGTCATGTTCGTTTTGGTCATCAGTTTCGATGCTCTCAAAGACATTTACTATCCTACATTCAAGTTTACGATAGGTTTTATTGTGGGAATTGTGCTGATGTTTTTCATCAATTATTTGGTTATCGAGTTGCTGTTTAATTACTACGCCAAAAAGCAGGTAAGAAAAATATCTAAAATACTACCGGACGAAATAGCATACAGCGATCAGAATAACATCACCCTGAAAGAACTGGGAGAGAGATTTTCAGATTTCAACCAGCAGAAAGTCACAGAAATGGACATGATGAAGGAAATGGAAAGCTACCGGAAAGAATATATAGGAAATGTTTCCCATGAGCTTAAAACTCCTTTGTTTTCAATTCAAGGGTATGTTGAAACGTTAATGGACGGTGGCGTTGATAATCTGAATATAAGAGATAAATATCTCGAAAGAATAGACAATTCCGTAGAAAGACTCATTGCAATAGTGAATGATCTGGATATGATTAACAGACTGGAAGCCGGAGAAATAAACCTTAATGTTTCTAAATTTGATGTCAATCTTTTAATTAGAGAGATCTTTGATCTGCTGGATCTCGAAGCAGAGAAAAAAAATACCGTATTACAGATTCAGACCTTACAACCACAGATTTTTGTGGAGGCAGATAAGCAGAAAATTTCGCAGGTTTTTATTAATTTAATATCCAACGCTATACATTATGTCAACAGACAAGAGGCAAAGGTAGTGGTAAAAACCAGTGTGCTTAGAAATAAAGTGCTCATTGAGGTCATAGATAATGGGATGGGGATAAAAGCCGAACTTCTCCCAAGAATTTTCGAACGTTTTTACAGAGTTGAAACCAGCCGAAGCAGAAGACAGGGAGGATCTGGTTTGGGACTTGCGATTGTAAAGCACATTCTGGAGGCTCACAATGAAAATATTACCGTAGAAAGTGTCTATCTGGAAGGAACAAAATTCAGCTTCATGCTAGAAAAAAGCAAATGATTGCTGCGAAATGTAAGAAAAAAAAACTTTCTAAAAAAAGAATAATTATTTTTGGCGAAATATCAATTATTATATATTTGCAACGAGAATTTATCATAATAAATAAGGCAAAAAAAGTAATTGAAATACTGATATGGTTTACAAAATCCGTGTAATATTAGATACGAAAGAAGATATTTTCCGAGATGTAGAAATCAAAGGAAAACAGACACTGTGGAACTTACATTTGGGTATTAAAAGTGCATTCAATCTTAGTGGAGATGAGCTGTCTACTTTTAATCTTCTTGAAGAAGATGGGACAGTAGTAAAAAGTGTTCCTCTTGAAGATATGAGTGATGATGGCGATGGCGAAATAATGTCGGACGTATATGTGGATGAAGCATTTGAAGCTGCGGGAGATAAAGCACAGTTTCAGTACGGGCTTTTAGATCTTTGGGAATTTTTCTGCGAACTTGTTGAGGTTGTAGAGGAAACAAAAGGAGTAAATTACCCGATTACGACATACAGATTTGGTAATGCACCTCTTAAAGCACCGGTGAAAAGTGGAAATTCATCAGGTTCAAAAAACAAAAAGTCTGCAATGCCTTTGTTCGATGAAGATTTTAATTTCGATGAAGATTTTGGAGGAAGCAATAATTTCGAAGATGAAGACGACGATTTTGATGATGATGAAGACGACTACAATGACGATGTTTTCGATGATGATGATGAAGATAACGAAAGATAAAAAATAAATACAAGCCCTGGAAATTCAGGGTTTTTTTATGCCTGAAAACAGAGCAGAAAAATTCTTAATTAGTATTTTTGTTTCAGAATATACAGTTGCACAATCAACAGCAATTCTTTACCTCGAAAAATCAAGAAAAAATGATGAATTTATCCCAAGACTGGAAACATACTACCAATATATACGAAGTTAATGTAAGGCAATATACACCAGAAGGTACTTTTCAGGCTTTCGAAAAAGAAATGCCGCGCCTTAAAAATATGGGAGTTCAAACACTCTGGTTCATGCCCATTACTCCTATTGCACAGAAAAATAAAAAAGGAAGCTTAGGAAGTCCTTATGCGGCGGCGGATTACTTTTCTGTTAATCCCGAATTCGGATCTTTGGAAGATTTTAAGAGATTGGTGAAAAAAGCTCACCGATTAGGATTGAAGGTAATTATAGACTGGGTTGCCAATCATACAGGTTGGGATCATGTTTGGACAAAAATCCATCCTGAATTTTATCAGAAAGACGACCACGGAGATTTCAAAAAAGCTTCCGGGATGGATGATATTATTGAGCTGGATTATGAAAATCCTCAGGTTCGTAAAGAAATGATTGAAGCTATGAAATTCTGGATTTCAGAAACAGATATTGATGGTTTTCGTTGCGATTTGGCATCTTGGGTTACAGTAGATTTTTGGAAAGAAGCCAGACCGGAAGTAGAAAAACTGAAACCTCTTTTTTGGATTGGAGAATTCGACGAACTCGAAAATCCAGAATATGGAAAAGTGTTCGATGCAAGCTATTCTTGGAAATGGATGCACAAATCTGCAGATTTTTATAAACATAATCAGCCTTTGCATGAATTGACAGATTTACTCAAACAATATTCTCAGATAGGCGATTCTTCTATGAGGGCTTGGTTTACCAGCAATCATGATGAAAACTCCTGGAACGGAACAGAATACGAAAAATATGGCGATATTGCTTTGCCTATGGCTGTTTTTTCGATGACATGGAACGGAATTCCTCTGTTGTATTCCGGTCAGGAGCTTCCCAATCTTAAAAGGCTTGAGTTTTTTGAAAAAGATACCATATCCTGGACCAACAATTATGAAATGGCAGACTTTTACAGAGTATTGCTCGAACTGAAATCTTCTCATCCTGCATTAAGAGGCGGCGATCCAAACGTTACTACTTATCTTCTAAACACTACGGCAAATGATAAAATTTTAGCCTATCTCCGTAAAAACGGAGAAAATGAAGTTCTTACTGTTCTTAATTTTTCGAAACAACCAGTAGATTTTAATATTGATGATGATCGTGTGTCGGGAATATTTAAAAATGTTTTTGACGGGATGAAAAGAAATTTTAATGAAGGTAGAAACTTCAGTTTCAAAGTGTCTGATTATGCTGTTTTTGAAAGGTAAATGATTGATTTTAGGAATGAATAAACAAGATCTGATTGATGTTCTGCATCAAAAAATAGAAGAAAAAATCAAAAATCTGGAAAATCTTATCGCAGAAACCAGAGCATCCAATAATGATACAAAAAGTTCTATGGGCGATAAGTATGAAACTGGAAGAGAAATGTTGCAGCAACAAATCAATAATCTTCAGGCGCAGCTTAATGCGGTTTTCCAACAGCGGGAATATCTTAAAGGAATCTCTTTAAATCCGCTTCAAAAAGTTGAAAAAGGAGCTTTGGTGATTACGGAAAAAGGATTGTTTTTTATTTCGGTTTCCTTGGGAGAAATTATGTTGGATACCCAAAAAATAATGTCAATTTCATTAGAATCTCCTTTAGCAAAAGCCATGCAGGGAAAATCGGCAAATGAAAGTTTTGTTTTGAATGGAATTAATCATACCATCTTAACTGTTGAATAAAATATTAACAATATCTTCATGTGTTAAGTGTTTTTAGATAGTTGATAGTTAAATAATTGTATTTTTATTATTAATTGGAAAATAAATTTATTAAAATGATATTAGAGCAACTTAAAAATTCATCGGAAAGTATCGATTTTAAAGATGTCATTGCTTTCATTGATGAGAAATATGATTTTACGCCCAAAAAATTCACCAACGGAAATACAGTAAACGAAGCCAATCAGAACAATGGTTCTTGTAAAGTTTTCAGTTTTGCAAAATTGAATAACTTATCAAAAGAAGAAACATTAGCGTTGTTTGGGGATTTTTACAGAATAGATGTTTTACAAAATCCAAAAGGTACAGATCATCAGAACATCAGAAATTTTATTGAGTCTGGCTGGAACGGAATTTCTTTTGAAGGAGAAGCTTTACAACTGAAATAACTTTTAAGTGAGAATTGCAATTGGCTTATTTCTTGTAACTGTTTTTGTAATTTAAAAAAAAGCAATTCAAATTGCATATTAATTCAAAATAACAATTCAAATATGAAATCAAGAATTTTAAGAACAGTTCTTACTCTTCTCGCACCTATTGTGATAGATTATGTAATAAAAAAAGTAACAGGAAAGAAGGAAGTGAAAACTACTGATAAGCAAATTCCTTCTCCCCACTAAATGAGAAAAGCCTTACTTTTGTAAGGTTTTTTCATATAAAATCGTACATTCCGTTCTTCCAGCCCAAAATTTTGGAAGAATCTGCACTAAGCCATTTTTTAAGAACTGTAGCATACACTTTTCGGAAATCTTCTGTGTAAATCAGATCGCCGTCATTCAGTTTTTCAAGATTGGGCAAATCATTTAATAATCCTTTCTTTTTTAATCCGCCACTTATAAAAAACATTTGGTTGGCGGTTCCGTGATCGGTTCCGTTGCTGGCATTTTGGGCGACTCTTCTTCCAAATTCAGAAAAAGTCATCAGAAGAATATCATCAAAAAGTCCGTTCTTTTTCATGTCTGCTACAAAAGACTCTACGGCTCCGTTTATTTCTTCAAATAACTTTTGCTGTCTTTCATTTTGGTTCACATGAGTATCGAAACTGCCGATCGATAGGTAATATACCTGAGTATTAATATCAGACTTTATTAAAGAAGCAACGGTTTTGAAGTCTTTACCCAATTTGGTGTTTGGATAATCTTCTGCTGTTTTTACCGATTTACTTTTATCGAAAATATAATCTGCATTATTGATGGTTGAACCCAATGTGTGATATAGATAAGAAACCGTTTCGTCATCATGGCTGTGATGATGATCGTAAATCGACTTGAAATATTTTTCCTGACTGGTTTGGTACAATTTCTTAGGATCTTTAAAAGCAAAAGCTTTATTGTTTTCTCCTTTTAGAGCAAGGCTTAGCATATCGTCTACTTCCAAAGCTTGGGTCGGATGTTGGCATCGGTAACATTCTTCATCCAGAAATCTTCCTATCCAACCGGTATCCAGATATTCATCACTTCGGCTTGCAGATTGCCAAATATCCATACTTCTGAAATGAGATTTGTCCGGATTGGGATAACCAACATTATTCATTACAGATAATTCTCCACTGTCATAAAGGTTTTTGAAATAACTGAGAGCAGGATTTATTCCTGTTTCATCATTTAATTTGAGAGAATCCTGTATTGCTATTTTGTTTCGTTCTCTAAAGTAAATGTCATTTTTTATAGGTATAATGGTGTTTAAGCCATCATTTCCTCCAGTAAACTGAAGAACAATCAGCTTTTTCTGCGTAGGGTTTAGAGCTCCTTCAAAAGTCATAGACTTTAGAAAACCAGGTAATAGCAAAGATGCACTTGCAAGGGAACTTATCTTTAAAAAATCTCTTCTTTTAATGAGCATAACGTAAGTTTTTAGTGAAAAATAAATAATTGTTTGCCAAAACTTTGTGCTGTAATCTACATCAACTGGTATTCTGGAGTAGACATCATATTGATGATTGCCTTAATTTTATCTGAATCTGAAAACTGTTTAACACTTTCCATATTAATATTTCCGGAATTGATGATGATATAATTTTCGGGTTTTTTGTCTTTAAAAGTATTTTCAACTTTTTTCCAGTCAATTATAATATTTGGATTTTTGAAAGATTTATTCAGTGCTTCTCTCGACTTCATTCCCATATCCATATCATCATCTTCTTTGGCAGAATATTCCATTGGGCGTATTCCCGACCAAATCTGCGGAATCTGCATTCTCAACATGAGAGAAGAACTGTCTATCCAAGATTTTCCGTTAGGCCATCCCGAAACATTGGGCGGATATAAAAGCATCTGTCCCAAAAGTTTTTGATAGACAACAATATTTTCAGGATTTTTAATTTCCATGGGTAATATTCGCATCATCCCGACTATAAGTTCCGTAGGAGATTTTATTCTGTTTCCGATATTTTTTTCATCATAAAACCATTTACTGGTAAATATGTTTTTCATTAAACCTTTAATATCATAATCTGAAGCGTAAAAATCTGTGCTTAGCTTATCAATAATAGACTTGTCCGGAATTTCATTCACAAAAAAGCGATAAATTTTTTCTGTGATGAATTTTGCCGTTGTTTTCTGTTCTAAAATTATTTTTAAAGCCTCATCTCCATTGAAGTTGCCTCTCTTGCCGAGAAATGTTTTATCCCGATTGTCGTGTTGTTTTTTTCTTTCCTGAAAATTACCATCTTTATCATAAGACCATCCCGTAAAAGCTCTGGCAAGTTCTTTAATATCGGTTTCTGTATAATTGCCTCTTCCAAGTGTAAAAAGCTCCATTACCTCTCGTGCAAAATTTTCGTTGGGATGATCTTTTTTATTCTGCTGATTATTTAAAAAATTAAGCATTGCCGGAGATTTACTTACTCCAATAAGCAAATCTTTAAAATTTCCCAATGCATTTTTTCGAATAAAATTGAGAAGCTGCTGGTTAAATTGAGAATTATTGATTCTCGTTGCAAAATGACCGTGCCAAAAAAAAGCCATTTTTTCCAAAAGCTGGTCTTCATTATGAACCATATTCATTAGAAAATTCAGATTAAGTTCTTCATTTTGCTTTTGAAATGTTTTCAGTTGCCGTCTTTTTTGGTTGGCAATCAGTTTAGGATCATCTGTTTCTGTTTTTACAAAATCTGGAGTTTGGTAAGTAATTTCAGTAAAATTATAATTGCGGAATAGTACATCACTCAACTTTTGAGGAGTCCAGTCTTCCATATTGTTAATTTGATTAATGCTTACTCCAAAACCTGCTCTGGAAATAAGATGTTTATTGTTTAGTACTGAACTCATTGCTGTTTTTCTTTTTAGAGCCATTATGTACGTTCGGGTTAAATTATATTAACAGACTTTAATATATTTTACTGCTTTTGTGCAATGAGCGATAATTTAGTTTTCAGCATTACTTTTATCATTTCTTAAGAATCTAAAATATTGTATTTCAGTATGTCTGTATTTTTTCAGAATGACAATGCCTGTTGATTTTTGAGAATTATGATTTAAAACGGACATCCATTATATTTTTTTAAAGGTTTAAATTTCAAACTTATTTTACAGTAAGAAATTAAGATTACTTATCTTAAATACTTAAATTACTTAAAAGAAATCAACAAATTGATTTGTTAATCATTTTTATCTCAATAATCTAAAAACCTGAATGTTTAAAAAGAATAAACAATCAAGATTTAAACAAAGCCTAAAATCAAAAAAAATCATTCGTGTATAATGTTTTGATTTGGAATTAATTATATATTTTTATTTAAATCTTGTTGAATCTTATTTTTTTATTGGCATGATTTTTACATCCAGCAAAAGGTAAAATTTAAAAATCAGAGTTATGAAAATGATTAAACAAAGCATTTTAGCAGCGGGGATTTTAACTGCAGGATTAGTAAGTGCACAGGATGTAAGTATGAATAACATGATTAAAGTAGGGGCTACCGCAGGTTTGGCAGTTCCCGCAGATAATCTTTCGGCTGCAATTGGAGTAGATGTAGCTTATCAGAATCTAATTACTCCAGGTTTCGGATTGGGTATTGCAACAGGATATACACATTATTTTGGTAAAGATAACAACGGATATAAAAACAACGATGTAGGAGTAGTTCCGGTAGCTGCACTTTTTAGAGTTTACCCTAAAAAGACAGGATTTTATTTCGGTGCAGATTTAGGTTACGGATTTTTGTTGGGAGATGATAAGGTGGCAAGTAATTCTGATGTTAGCAGACCCAACGGAGGTTTTTACCTTAAACCAGAGGTAGGATATCACAATAGAGACTGGAATTTCTTCCTTCAGTACCAAAAGGTTTTTGCAGGAAGCAATGGAGATATTGTTTCTCCAGCTTCACAAGACTACAATGTGGGAAGCATTGGAGCAGGATTTTCTTATAATATTCCTTTAGGAAAATAATTAACCGAGATATAAACAATTATTAACCAAGCCTTTTCGTTTTTTTGAAAAGGTTTTTTGTTAGGATACAGAAAATATCAAAACTATTGTTATATTTGATAAAATTTGAGATTATGAACTTAAATCCAAAATTTCCTCTTTATTTACCGGGGGTAAAAAATAATACCAATGACAATGTCTCTATTATCGGAGCAAATCTAAGAGAAGATACCACTACGATAGGGTATTATATTTCTGGAAATGCAGGTATAGAACTTCAGTTAAAAAAAACATATATCACTAAAGAATACGCTTCGTTTTCGGATGTTCTTGCCCAGTTTATTCAGGAATCTCAGCTGGAGAATGTGAAAAGATTAGGGATATCTGTTCCTGGTCCTGTAATCGATGGAAAAAGCCATCCTGCAAGATTAAATTGGAATTTAGATATTTCAGAATATCAGGAAAAATTCGGATTTGAGAAAGTAAATATGCTGAATGACCAGGAAGCTGCTGCTTACGGAATTGGTCTTTTAGACGACTCTGAATTGGATGCCATTTATACCAGCGGACATCTTGAAAAAGGAAATGTTGCTATTCTTGCTCCGGGAAATGGTTTGGGAGAAGCAGGATATTTCTTCGATGGTAAATATTTAAGACCATTTGCTACAGAAGGAGGACACTCAGAATTTTCACCAAGAACAAATGTAGAAGTAGAGTTTTATCAGTTTCTTAATAACATCTACGGAATTGTAAGTTGGGAATCTGTGCTTTCCAAAACAGGATTGTTTAATATCTACAGATTTTTACGAGATGTAAAGAGACACCCAGAACCTGAGTGGTTAGCAGAACGTCTTGCCAACGGTAATTTTACTGAAGAATTGTATAAAGCTGCAATGGAAGAAGACGTTATGATCTGTAAAATTGCGTTAGATACTTTCCTTGAATTTTTAGCAAGAGAAGCCAACAATCTTACTCTTAAACTGAAAGCAACCGGAGGTTTGCTTATTGCAGGAGATATTCCTCAGATTATAAGAAATTACATAGACAGAGATAAGTTTTATGAGAAGTTCAAAATCAGTGATAAAATGGAGGATATGTTGAAAAATATCCCGATTTATATCGTAAATACAGATAGTATAAGTATTAATGGTGCTGCACTTTACACCGCTTACTTTACAGAATAAAATTTTTGCTCCGGATTTATTCCGGAGTTTTTATTTTTAGTATTTTCTAAAATTTTAATTCCTCATTTTAAATTTTTCTCCTTCATAGGTTTTAATCTGAAGAATTTCTCTAATGATTTTTTAATGAGTTTGATATTATTTATTTGCTAAAGAAGTTTCTTTTCAAAACAATTGATATTAATCATAATAAATAAAATACCTTTTACTCTTTTATTTGAAATTTATTCCTAACTTTGTCACATAAAATAAGAGATAATGTTTTCTAAAACCTGTGAATACGCCATACGAGCCTTGATCTTTATTGCGCAGAAATCGAAAGATCGAAGTCGGATAAGCATCAAAGATATTTCATCGGGTATAGATTCTCCGGAATATTTCATTGCAAAAATACTTCAGGATCTCAGTAGAAAAGGTTTTGTACAATCGGCAAAAGGACCCAACGGTGGTTTCTATATGGATGATGCCAATCTTGAACAGTCTGTAGCTGATATTGTGAGAGAAATAGATGGTGACAAACTATTTTCGGGTTGCGGTCTTGGTCTTAAAGAATGTTCGGAAGATCACCCTTGTCCTATCCATAATGATTTTAAACACATACGACAGGAAATAAAAACAATGTTGGAAGAATCTAGAATTCAACTTTTTGTAGAAAATCTGGATTTAAAACTGACATTCCTAAAACAATAAAAAAAATTATTACAATAAAATACTAAAAGGTGTTTTTTATCTTTTTAATTTATTGGTACTAAATGTTACTCAAATATTTCAGTTATGAAAAAGACATTCATCATCGCAACAGTTTTATCAGCTTTCATCAGTCTGAATTCCTGTAAACAAAACAATTCTACAAGCTCTGAAAATAATTCAGATACAGAGAAAATTAAAACGGACGGTTCCGTAGAAGAGCAAAAATCTGTAGCACCGCCCAATGTGCCGGCTCCTGTTGGAGATCGAGCAGCAAAGAAAGTTGTCGTTCGTCTCGAAACCATTGAGAAGACTGGCGAATTGGCAGACGGTACGCAATATAATTTCTGGACTTTCAACGGAACAGTTCCGGGAAGTTTTATCCGTGCAAGGGTAGGCGATGAAATCGAACTTCACTTAAAAAATAATGAAAACAATACATTCCCTCACAACATCGACCTCCACGCTGTTAATGGTCCCGGTGGCGGTGCAGAAGCCACTTTCGTAGCGCCGGGAACGGAAAAAGTTTTCAATTTTAAAGCAACTAATCCTGGATTGTATGTTTACCATTGTGCCACAGCTCCTGTAGGAATGCACATTGCCAACGGAATGTACGGTCTCATCCTTATCGAACCGGAAGGCGGACTGCCAAAAGTGGATAAAGAATACTACATTATGCAGGGCGATTTCTACACCAAAGGGAAATTTGGTGACAAAGGTCTTCAGGAATTCGATATGGATAAAGCCATTTCAGAACATCCGGAATATGTTGTATTTAACGGAAAAACCGGAGCTCTTTTGGGCGATGGCGAATTGCAGGCAAAAGTAGGTGAAACTGTACGTTTTTTCGTAGGAAACGGTGGCCCGAACCTTACGTCTTCTTTCCACGTTATCGGGGAAATCTTTGACAAGGTATATATGGAAGGCGGCAGCAAAATCAATGAAAATGTACAGACCACGGTTATTCCTCCTGGTGGAGCGTCTATTGTAGAGTTCAAAGCAACCGTTCCCGGTGAATATGTGATTGTTGACCACGCAATTTTCAGAGCTTTCAACAAAGGAGCTTTAGGCAAAATTAAAGTTACAGGACCGGATAATCCTGCAGTTTTTAAAAAGAATCCATAATTTTTTTTCTTGTTTCATTGAGGTTTAGCAAATACAAAGCAATGAGAGTTTTTGTCTTCATTTGTGCAGTCATCCTGAATTTGGGTTTAGCTTCCTGTTCACAATCTCCCAAAAGTCATCAGAGTACGTCTGTAGCAGATCATCAGTTAGAATTCATTTCCAGTTCAAAAAAAATGATGAAAATAGACAGCGGATCGTACAGAGCTTTTATCGGAAAAGATTCTAACAATATTATTAAAGTAAAATCTTTTTATATTGATAACAGCCCGGTGACCAATGCAGAATATCTCACATTTCTGAAAGCTAATCCTCAATGGACCAGAAGCAAAGTGCTTCGGTTATACGCAGACAGCACATACCTCAAACATTGGAAAGGCGATTATCAGCTTCCGGAAAAAATAAATCCCGACGCTCCCGTCACCAATGTTTCCTGGTTTGCCGCAGAAGCGTATGCTAAAAGTGTGGGCAAAAGGCTTCCAACAATAGAAGAATGGGAATATGTAGGACTTGCAGACCGCACTTCTAAAAATGCTTCTGATAAACCTCATTTTACAGATTTTATACTTAGAGAATACCAACAGCGGAAAAGCAATATTAATAAAGTGGTAAGACAAGGTGAACCCAATTTTTACGGCGTTTACGATATGTACGGAATGGTTTGGGAATGGACGTACGATTTCAATTCGGTGATGATGAGCGGAGAATCCAGAAAAGACAATACCACCAACGAGTCTTTGTTTTGTGCCGGTGGTGCCATTACCGCTTCGGATCTTAGAAATTATGCTGCCTTTGTGCGTTATGCACTTCGCGGAAGTATCAAAGCTAACAACTGTCTCAACAATCTCGGTTTCCGATGTGCAAGAGATTTTGAAAATTAAAAAAAATGAAAAACTTACTTTATATTTTGTTGGCAATGGCAAGTTTGTCCTGCAGCAAAAAAAACGAAGAAATAAGTCCGGATTCCATTTATAATGTCAGTTCCAAATGGGAGAAACAGGACGGTAAAACCATTACGTTTTCTGATATGAAAGGGAAAGTTCTGGTTACTGCAATTATTTTTACATCGTGTAAAACCGCTTGCCCGAGACTCACTGCCGAGATGAAAACCATCTCCCAAAAAGTAGGAAAAACCAATCCGGAAGACATCCAGTATGTTTTGATTTCCATTGATCCGAAAAACGATACGCCCCAAGTAATGAAAGCTTATCTGGATACCAATAAATTCGATGAAAAACAATGGACATTTATCCGCAGCAACGAGGATGATACGCGGGAACTCGCCAACGTAATGGCTGTTAAATACAAAGAAATTTCGCCGATAGAGTTTTCCCACTCCAATATCATCAGTGTCTATTCCAAAAAAGGAACTTTAGCTTACCAAAAAGAAGGTCTGGACTCCGGCGATGATGACCTTGTAAAAGAAATTAAAAAACAAATAGAATTATAATCCATAAAAATCTTTAGTAATGAAAAACTTATTTTTTACAGCAATTTTGCTCTCTCTTACCATCACTTCTTGCTCAGAAAAAAAAGAACAAGTAGCAGAACAGCAGCCCACAACAGAATCCAATACAATGATGGAGGAACCAAAACCTGCAGCATCTGCTGATACTGCTTCAACAACAGCCGCAGCAAAGCCCGAAGACGAAGGCAAAGCTCTTGTAGAAGGCGCAGACTGCCTGTCTTGTCACAAGGTAGATTCTAAATTGGTGGGACCGTCTTATCAGGACGTAGCAGCAAAATATACCGATGCCGATATCGACCATCTTGCACAAAAAGTGATTGATGGCGGAAAAGGTGTTTGGGGCGATATCCCGATGACACCGCACGCCGGACTCAGCAAAGAGAACGCTCAGAAAATGGTAAAATATATCCTTTCACTTAAAAAATAGATTACCAACTTAATCAATACTATTTTGTCATTCCGTAGGAATCTCAATTTACTGATGATGAATTAAGGACTTATTCTGAATGGATTCCTTCGGAATGACAAATAATAGGCTTGAATAAAACTAAAACAGAGTTGTTTATAGTTAAATAGAAGATTTATTGATAATGAACTATATCCAATTCAAAAACTAAAAACCAGAAAATCAACATAAAAAAATTTTAAAATAATAAAAGATAAAAAAGTATTTAATTATGAATATCAAGACAGATTTTATAGGAGAGATTGTCGCTGAAGATTTCAGAACCGCAGCAATCTTTAAAAAATACGGCATTGATTTTTGCTGTAAAGGCGGAAGAACAATAGAGGAAGCTTGTAGTCCGAAGAGTTTGGATAAAGATCAAATCTACTCAGACATAGAAAATCTTCCGAAAACGGATGGAAATTCTATCGATTTCAACAGTTGGCCCTTGGATCTTTTGGCAGATTATGTGGAGAAAACACATCACCGTTATGTGGAAGAAAAAACGCCAGTTCTACAACAGTTTTTAGATAAATTATGCAAAGTTCACGGTGGCGCACATCCGGAGTTATTCGAAATTAGAGATTTGTTTTTTGCGTCTGCACAGGATTTGGCAGCACACATGAAAAAAGAAGAATTGATTCTTTTCCCTTTTGTGAAAAATATGGTGAAGGCGAAAATTTCTAATGAAGCTATTCCGCAACCACCTTTTGGATCTGTAGAAAATCCCGTCAATATGATGAAGCACGAGCATACCATTGAAGGAGAACGATTGAGAAAAATCGCAGATATTACAAACGAATATACGCCTCCTGCAGATGCCTGTAATACGTATAAAGTGACATTCGCAATGCTTCAGGATTTTGAAAATGATTTGCATAAACATATTCATTTAGAAAATAATATTCTCTTTCCAAAAGCGATTCAATTAGAAAAAGAATTTTCAGTAGAACACTAAATTGAGAAAAGTATGACCACCAAAAAATTATGGACCTGGCTTGCAGCCGTCATCATAGGTTCTTTTGCCGTACTGATCTACTATGGCGTAGATATTTATAGGAAAATCCCGCCTGTTCCGGATAAGGTTGTTACTACTGACGGAACAGTCATAGCTACCGGGCAGGACATCAAAGACGGTCAGAATGTTTGGCAATCTATCGGCGGACAGACTGTCGGTAGTATTTGGGGACACGGAGCCTATATTGCACCCGATTGGAGTGCCGATTATCTCCATCGTGAATCTTTGCTTCTTCTGGAAGAACTGGCTAAAAAAGAGGGGAAAGTCTATAAAGATTTACCGGATGACGAGCAGGCAAAATATCAGGTATTACTGAAAAAAGAACTTCGTAAAAATACCTTAGACGAAGCTACCAATACAATTGTGATTTCTCCTGAAAGAGCAAAAGTACAGGCAGAACTGGCAGATTACTACGCTAAAATATTTATGAATGCGCCGGAAATGGCAAAACTGAGAGATCAGTACGCCATCCCGAAAAATACGGTAAAAACTCCGGAAAGAATGGCAAAAATGAATGCCTTTTTCTCCTGGGCAGCATGGGTTTGCATCACGGATCGTCCTGGTGACGATGTAACGTACACCAACAACTGGCCACACGATGAATTGATTGGAAATATTCCGCCGCCATCATTGCACCTTTGGTCGGGTTTCAGTGTATTAATGTTATTGGGCTGTGTTGGATTATTGGTTTTCTATCATGCTAAAAATAAAGAAGAAGAGATAAGCGAGATGCTGCCTTTGGAAGATCCGCTCAGAAATATGAAACCAACACCTTCTATGAGAGCAACGCTGAAATATATTTGGGTAGTGGCATTACTGATTTTGGTGCAGATGCTTGCCGGTGTCATCACAGCGCACTACGGAGTCGAGGGAAGTGGATTCTATGGTTTTCCTTTGGATGAATTTTTACCACAATCAATATCCCGAAGTTGGCACGTACAATTAGCCATTTTCTGGATTGCAACATCTTGGTTAGCCACTGGATTGTACATTGCTCCCGCAGTTTCAGGCTATGAGCCGAAGTATCAGGTTTTAGGAGTCAATATTTTATTTGGAGCATTACTGATTGTTGTTTTCGGTTCTTTAGCAGGACAATGGTTAGGAGTAATGCAGAAATTAGGATATGTAGATAATTTTCTTTGGGGACATTCGGGTTACGAATATGTAGAACTGGGTAGAATTTGGCAGATCTTATTGTTAGTAGGATTAATTCTTTGGTTAATTCTTATGGTAAGAGCACTTTTACCCGCATTGAAAAAGAAAGATGGTGACAGACATTTACTATTATTGTTCACACTTTCCGCAGTAGCAATTGCCCTATTCTATGGAGCCGGATTGATGTACGGAAGACAAACCCATATGGCCATTGCAGAATACTGGAGATGGTGGGTGGTTCACCTTTGGGTAGAAGGATTCTTCGAAGTTTTTGCAACCGTTGTAGCAGCCTTTTTATTTACAAGATTGGGATTATTAAGATTAAAGGCAGCAACTCATGCTGTATTATTTTCAACCATTATTTTCCTAGCGGGAGGTATTTTGGGAACGTTCCACCACTTGTATTTCAGTGCGACGCCAACAGCAGTTTTGGCTTTGGGAGCTACATTCAGCGCACTTGAAATTGTTCCTTTGGTTTTAATTGGGTTTGAAGCTTATCAAAATTATCAGATCAGTAAATCTACCAAATGGATCAAAGCATACAAATGGCCAATCTACTGTTTCATCGCCATGTGTTTTTGGAATTTCCTTGGTGCAGGTATTTTCGGGTTTGCCATCAATCCACCGATTGCATTGTACTATATTCAAGGACTCAATACAACCGCAGTTCACGGCCACGCCGCACTGTTCGGAGTGTATGGAATCTTGGGAATTGGTTTAATGATGTTTATGTTGAGAGGATTATATCCTGACAGAGAATGGAATGATAAACTCATCGGCTGGGCATTTTGGCTAACAAATATCGGATTGTTAGTAATGGTAACCATCAGTTTGTTGCCGATAGGAATTATGCAATCCGTAGCCTCTATTAAAGAAGGATATTGGTACGCTCGTTCCGCAGAATTTATGCAGACCGATATGATGCATACTTTACGTTGGCTGCGTGTTCCCGGTGACATTTTACTGGCGCTAGGAGAGATGCTGTTGGTAATTTTCATTATCGGACTGAAAACCGGCTGGTCGCTTAAAGAGAAAAGATAATCAATTATTTAATCATGAGAACTGTCATTGCTTTTGTAGTGGCAGTTCTTTTTAAATTTTAAGTTATGAAAAGAAACGAAAATTTAATCCTGCTTTCCCGAGACCATCATTTTGGTTTGCTTTGTTGCTGGAAAATCCGTCAGGGCATCAAAAAAGAGGTTTCTTACGAACGAATCAAAAATTACATTAATTATTATTGGGAAAAGAATCTTCATAACCATTTCAAGACTGAAGATGATGTGCTTCCGGAATTGTCGAACGAGGGTTTACAGAACCAAATGGAGAAAGAACATCGCGAAATTAGCCGTTTAATTGGAAGTATCAATCAATCAAATAACCAACAGTTGCTATCAGATTTTGCTGATGCTTTATACAAACATATCCGTTTTGAGGAAAGAAGTGTTTTTCCTTATCTTGAAGAACATCTTTCCGATGAACAGATGGATACAATAGGTTTAGAATTAAGCCAACATCATCACAAAGAAGAAGATGATTATGAGGATGAATTTTGGAAATAATCATCAATTTTAAAAAATAAATCAATGGAAATCGTATTAAAAAGAGTGTACGAAGATGCTTCTCCCGAAGATGGTTACCGTGTTTTGGTAGATCGGATTTGGCCAAGAGGAATCTCAAAAGAAAAAGCCGCTTTGGATGAGTGGGACAAAGATCTTGCACCATCAACAGAACTTCGGGAGTGGTTTCATCACGATCCTTTGCTTTGGGACGAGTTTTCCCGGAAATATAAAGAAGAGCTTTTGGAGCGAAATCCCGGAAAGCCTTTTTTAGAAAAAAATGGGCAACAGGAAAAAATCACGTTGGTTTATGCAGCAAAAGATGAAAAACATTGTCATCCTTTGGTTTTGAAAGACTATCTGGAACAATTGCTCAACAGCAAATCAAAAAAATAACTTTGATATTAAATTAAAAACTTTAACTTAAATGAATCATACTTTAGGAGATTATCTTTATCTGGCAATGGGAGAGTGCAACGGACACAAAGTGGTAATGGGAATTGGATACACCTACGATTATGCCGACAAAAAAGCAAAACAGTTTGAAAAAGCCAGCTCCGGAACTGTAAAATATCTGGATGTTTCGGTGGTGAAAACTGGTGATAAAGCCAAATGTCGCACCATGGAAAGAATCGCGGATTAACTATGAAAAACTTTGGATTTTGGGTAAAACTCTGCCTTTTCAATTTCTTCATTGTGTCGGTTGTGGGCGTGATGATGCGGTACGAAATGGCGTTTTCCCTTCCTTGGTTTTCTCATCAGTTTATGCAGGAATCGCATTCCCATTTTGCATTTTACGGTTGGGTAAGTGCTGCGATTTATCTTTTTGTGACGAAATATCTCAGCGAAAGTAAAAAAGAAATCAATCTCCAAAAATACCAATGGATGATGATTTTCAATCAGATAGGTTCTTATGGGATGTTGTTCAGTTTTTTATATGGCGGTTATTTTTGGCTTTCCATCGTTTTTTCTTCTGTGGCATTGTTTACGGGTTTTGCCTATTTTGGATTTTTACTTTCCGATACCAAACATAATAAGAATCCCGAAATGATCTGGCTGAAAACCGGTGCTTTTTTCGCCACATTTTCTGCGATAGGAATTTTTGGATTGGCTTATTTTTCATCGAAGAAAGATGAGTTTGAAGTGCTTTTCCGAGCTTCCACTTATTTTTATCTGCATTACCAGTACAACGGATTCTTTTTGTTTTCGTGCATTGGTTTGTTTTTGATTGCTTTAAAAAAATATCAAATCAACATTTCGGAAAAATGGAATAAAACGGTTTTTTATTTACTTTCAATAGGCTGTTTCTTCGGATATGGACTTTCTATTTTGTGGATAAAAATGAGTGATTATTGGCTCTTTTTCTTCGGTTTGATTGCCATTGTTCAGTTACTTGGAGCGGTTTTATTTCTAAACTGGATAAGAAAAATCAATTGGTTTCAGAATCAGAATTTTACGGGTAAATTACTTTTGTCTGTGGTTGGATTGGCTTTTTTGGGGAAATTCGTTCTTCAGAGTTTGTCGGTAATACCACCTTTGGGTGTATTTTTCTTCAACAATATAAATCTGATTATTGCCTATCTTCATTTGGTTTTGCTAATGGGAATAAGCCTTTTTCTGATTTGGAACATCGTAACGGTATCCAACATCAAAATCAATAAAATACTTAAAATAAGCATTCTAATGCTTGTGTTCGGAATTGTTTTGAATGAACTGATTTTAGGACTTTCAGGGATATTTTCTGTCTTTTACATTCCTTTTTTAAGTGCGAAATTTTGGCTGTTATTTGCTTCGTTGGTGATGATGATTTCCATTGTTACTTTGTTCAAAACATTGAAATTTAAATCATAAGAGTTCCGAAGTCCTTCAATTCTTTAATTTTGTACTGAAACATCATGATGATTTTCTGTCTTATTTCAGCCGCTAAATGATGTATGGGACAAGGGTTTTGCGAATTGCACGTTTTCAGCCCTAAAAGACATGAAGAGAGAACTTCTTTTCCTTCAAAATTTTCATAGATATCCTGTATCGTTAATTTCTCAACTTGTTCTTCGGTCATAAAAAAGCCGCCTCCTTTTCCTTTTCCGGAAGAGATAAGTCCTTTTTTTGTAAGTTGCTGCAAAATTTTGGAAGTAAACGCTGCAGGTGTACCAATTTTTTCAGAAATAGCTTTTATTCCGGTTTTCTCATTCTCGTTGGCGAGAACAATGCAGGCTTTAATTGCGTATTGACAGGTGTTGGAAAAAATCAGCATTTACATTTTTCAAGTATAGCAAAGTTAAGTATTTGTGGTTAAATTACTCAGCAGTTATTTTGTAGGTTTTATGGCAGGAAACGCAGTTGTTGAGGAGTTGGTTCATTTTTTCCTGAATCTGTTGTCGGTCATAATTTTTTTGAGCCATTTTTGCCATAGCATCAAAAAGTTCGTGGGTATTGAAGCCCATTTCTTTAAATCCGAGAGGCAGGGAACGTATCATCCCTTGTGGAACTTCATTTATTTTGCAGGTTCCGGATTGTTTTTCCACTTTAGCAATAATTTGAGGATCATTTTTAGCAATACCTTCATTAACTTGCTGTACACTTTCCAAAAAACCTCGCATTTCTTTCATTATAAACTCTCGGTTTTCTTTAGGCATTTTTATTTCTGTTCTTCCATCTTTTGCAAGTTCAACTTTTTCGCCCTGATAAAAGAATTTGTAAATGAGGACTGCGTTTGCCACAAGGGAAATAATTAAAGCTACAATGGTGATTTTTTTATACATTTTGACTGTATTTGAAATTGAATATGAATATTTTTTATCATAGCAAAGGTAGTTCTTTAATCGGATAAAAGTATCTTATTTAAAAAAATAAACAGTGTTTTATGGGAAAAATCATGATGGAATTGTATAAAACATAAAATTTAGTGAACTTTGCAGATTTATAATGCTAAATTCGTTATATGCAGTCATCTATTCTTAATTCAGAATTTACTTCTTCGCCAGAACTGGTAGAGAAACTTTACAAAAACGGTGTTGCAAAAACGTATTGTGAAGGTGATATTATTTTAGATGAAAATGCCTCAATCCGATCTATTCCGATTGTGATGAATGGAATGCTGAAAGTCATCCGTACCGAAGAAGACGGTAGAGAAATTCTGTTGTACTACATTAAAGCGGGTGAAAGCTGCATTATGTCTTTTCTCGGCGGAATGCACAACGAAAAAAGCATTGTAAAAGCTGAAGTTGAGGAAGATACCGAAATTCTTTTTCTCCCCGTGGACAAAGTTTCTCTTTTCATTAAAGAATATCCGGAATGGCTGGATTATATCTTCAGGCTTTATCACAAGCGTTTTGAAGAATTGCTGGATATTATCAATGCTATTGCATTTAAAAAAGTGGACGAAAGATTACTGAATCTTCTCCATAAAAAATCCGAAATCCTTAATTCTACAACGATTTCCGTAACGCATGAGCAACTCGCCAACGAACTTGGAACTGCAAGAGTAGTCATTTCGAGATTGTTAAAACAATTGGAATATTCAGGAAAACTGAAATTGGGAAGAAACAAAATCGAACTTTTAAGTACAATCTAGTCTTATGTAACAAAAGTAGCGGTACACCTTTTCCAGGAGTTTCATCTTTACAGCATAAAGTTGAGAAATGGAAATTTTTGGATATATCGCTTCAGTTTTTATAGGAATTTCATTGGGATTAATCGGCGGCGGCGGAAGTATTCTTACCGTTCCCGTTTTGGTATATCTTTTTGGGATGGATGCTTTTTTGGCAACAGAATACTCACTTTTCATTGTAGGAATAAGTAGTTTAGTCGGTTCTGTATCTTACTTTAAAAACGGTTTGGTTAATCTTAAAACGGCTTTGGTTTTCGGGATTCCTTCCATCATTTCTATTTTTCTTACCCGGAATTATATTTTACCGATAATCCCGAATAATGTTTTTACTGTCAATAGTTTCGTTCTAACCAAAAATATTTTGCTATTACTGGTTTTTGCTGTTCTTATGATTTTGGCTTCCTATAAAATGATTATCAAAAATTCTAAAAACAAGGCTAAAAACCCCGGATTTCAGAAAGATAATACGCTTTTGGCGGTGGGCGAAGGCTCAGTTGTCGGCATTCTGACAGGTTTGGTAGGTGCAGGAGGTGGCTTTATGATTATTCCGGCATTGGTTAATCTTCTCAAAACACCTATGAAAATTGCCATTGGAACTTCACTCGTCATCATTTCACTCAATTCGCTCATCGGATTTTTTGTATCGGCCAACAATTTGGCAATCAACTGGAAATTACTTTTAACAATCTCATCCATTGCTATTGTAGGGATTATTATCGGGTCACAATTATCAAAAAAAATTGATGGTAAAAAGTTGAAACCTGCATTCGGTTGGTTTATTTTGGTGATGGGAATTTATATCATTATAAAGGAAATCTTCTTATAAATATTTTGGCTTCACCGAGCCACGAGAAATTCTCTGTTTTAGAAATGAATTTCTTATGTAACAAAAGTGACTGTACAGAAAATCATAAACCTGGAAATTTGTATCAAATAAAATCAATTATAAAATTTAAATCATAAAAAAATGAAAATAGAACAGATTTATACAGGATGTCTTGCACAGGGCGCATATTATATCGTTTCTAATGGTGAGGCTGCCATTATTGACCCTTTAAGAGAAACTCAACCGTATCTCGACAGATTGCAAAAAGACAATGTGAAGCTCAAATATATCTTTGAAACACATTTTCACGCCGATTTTGTAAGCGGACATTTGGATTTAAGTACCAAAACCAATGCACCCATAGTTTACGGTCCCACTGCACAACCAGAATTCGAAGCTATTATTGCAGAAGACCATCAGGTTTTTTGGGTAGGTGATATCAAAATAAAAGTTCTGCACACGCCTGGTCACACCATGGAAAGTTCTTCTTTTCTCCTCATAGATGAAAATGGTGAAGATAAAGCCCTATTTAGCGGAGATACATTGTTTTTGGGCGATGTGGGCCGTCCGGATTTGGCACAAAAAGCGGCAAATATGACTCAGGAAGAGTTGGCTGGGTTGCTTTACGAGAGTTTATATAATAAAATTCTCCCTCTGGATGATGATATTACCGTATATCCAGCGCATGGAGCCGGTTCTGCATGTGGTAAAAATATGCAGAAAGAAACGGTGGACTCTTTGGGAAACCAGAAAAAGACCAATTATGCACTGAATCAGAAAGATAAGGAAAGTTTTATCAAAGCAGTTACGGATGGTCTTTTACCGCCACCTGCTTATTTCGGGATGAATGTAGCAATGAACAAAAAAGGATACGATAGCTTCGATGAGGTTTTATCTAAAGGTTTACAGGCACTTTCCCCTGATAAGTTCGAAGAATTGGCAGAACATTCCGGAGCGTTGGTATTGGATGTTAGGGAAAATGGCGATTTTGCGAAAGGTTTTGTGCCACAATCCATCAATATTGGGCTGAATGGTGATTTTGCACCTTGGGTAGGCGCGTTGATGGTAGATGTAAAGCAGCCAATTCTTCTCATTACCAACAGAAATGAAGAGGAAGAAACGGTAACAAGACTGAGCAGAGTTGGTTTCGATAATGTTCTAGGATTTCTGCAAGGTGGTTTTGAAGATTGGAAAAATAGTGGAAAAGAAATAGACTCAGTCAACAGAATTTCTGCGAAGGAATTTGAAGAAGAAATAAAAGGAAAAGAAGCAACAATTGTGGATGTGCGAAAAGAATCCGAATATAATGCAGAACATGTTCAGGAGGCTTTCAACAGACCTTTGGCTTATATTAATGATTGGATAAATACAATAAATCCTGCAGAGCATTTTTACCTTCATTGTGCCGGAGGTTACAGGAGTATGATGGCTGCAAGCATTCTTCAGGCAAGAGGTTACAGAAATTTTTCCGAAATTGAGGGCGGTTTCAATGCCATTGCACAAACAGATATTCCTAAAAGTGATTTTGTTTGTCAAACCAAGATTTTAAATATTTAATAAAAACATCAATGTTAGAAATTATAAAAGAACCCTGGCCGTGGTATGTTGCAGGTCCTTTAATTGGGCTTACTGTACCGGCTTTGCTTATTTTGGGTAACAAATCATTTGGGATTAGTTCATCGCTCAGGCATATTTGTGCAGCGTGTGTCCCGGCCAATATCGGTTTTTTCAAATACGACTGGAAAAAAGAGCTTTGGAATCTTTTTTTTGTTTTCGGAATTTTTTTAGGCGGAATCATTGCTTCCCATTTCTTAATGAATCCCGGAGAAATGTCCGTAAATCCTGCACTTAAAACAGAACTTGCAAATTACGGAATTACAGATTACAGCAATCTTGTCCCGGTTCAATTAATGAATTTTGCAGGTTTATTAACATTAAGAGGTTTCATAATGATGGTGGTCGGCGGATTTTTAGTTGGTTTCGGAACCCGCTATGCGGGTGGTTGTACCAGCGGACACGCTATTATGGGGTTGTCTAATCTGCAATGGCCGTCTTTGGTGGCAACAGTTTGTTTTATGGTAGGTGGCTTTTTCATGGCGAATGTAATTCTGCCCATTATTCTTTCACTTTAATTTTAAAATCAATGGAAAAAGAAAAAGATATCCGTCATCAGGACAGTGTTTGTACCAACGAAAGCCATCTGAAGCACCAATGGTATCACAATCTGAAATATCTTGTATTGGGCATTTTATTCGGGATTGTATTTGTAAAAGCAGAAGTTATCAGTTGGTTCAGGATTCAGGAAATGTTCCGCTTGCAGTCTTTTCACATGTACGGTGTTATTGGAAGTGCTGTTGTTACGGGAATGCTATCGGTTTTCATCATCAAAAAATTCAATATCAAAACTATTTACGGAGAGAAAATCTCTATTGCTCCGAAAACGTTTAACAAAGGTCAAATCTACGGCGGACTTATTTTTGGATTTGGCTGGGCAATTACCGGAGCTTGTCCGGGGCCACTTTTTGCACAAATAGGAACAGGAGCTTTGGCTATAACGGTTACCTTATTAAGTGCTGTTTTCGGAACATGGGTTTACGGATATTTCCGGGAAAAATTACCGCATTGACGTGTAGATAATGTAAATTTAATTGAAAAAAAGAATGCAGAGTCAACTTTAAAAACTGAAATTTGTATTTTAGTTCATATTTTAGAAAAGATATAATAAAAACTCTATATTCATTCTTTTTGGAGAAATTTTTGATTCATAGAATGCAATAAATGAACATTTTATAAAGTTAAAATTTCAATTTACACTCGAAACGGAAAATAAATTAAAAAATAATATAATGAATAAATTTCAGGAACTTATTAATCAGGATAAACCTGTTTTGGTAGATTTTTTTGCAGAATGGTGCGGTCCTTGCAAAATGCAGGCTCCTATTCTTCAGGATTTGAAAAAGAAAATTGGTGATGATGCAAGTATTGTTAAGATTGATGTTGATAAAAATCAGGCAGTTGCTGCACAATTCGGAATTCGAAGTGTTCCTACTTTGATGATTTTTAAAAACGGAGAAGTAAAATGGAAGCAGTCTGGTGTTTTTCAGGCAGAGGAATTGGAAAAACTCATTAAACAAAACAGCTAAAAATGTCGAGAAAAAATATAATCACAATTCTGTTTGTTATTGCATTTTTTGGAGTCGGAAATGCACAAAATACCAATGAAAACAGTCTTTCCGTTGCTGTTTTTTCTAAAAAGCTGGAACAGACCAAAGATGCACAGTTAGTAGATGTGAGAACGCCCGGAGAATTCCAGAACGGGCATCTTAAAAATGCAATGAATATCGACTGGAATGCAGAAGATTTTACGGATAAAGTAAAAACTCTTAATAAAGAAAAACCTGTTTTTGTTTATTGCATGAGCGGTCCAAGAAGTACCGCTGCAGCTGCCAAATTAAAAGAAATGGGTTTTAAAAATGTTTATGATTTGCAAGGTGGAATGATGAAATGGAGGAGTGCCAATCTTTCTGAAATTAAAAAGTCTACTTCCAAAGGAATAAGTTTAGCTCAATTTAATGAAATGATTAAAAATGATCTTCCTGTTTTGGTAGATTTCTATGCAGAATGGTGTGCTCCGTGCAAAAAAATGGAACCTTATTTAAAGAAAATGTCTGCGGAAATGCCGGATAAAGTAAAAATTGTAAGAATTAATGCAGACGAAAATACCGAGATATGTAAAGAATTGGGGGTTTCTGCACTTCCGGTTCTTAAATTATATAAAAACAATCAGTTGGTTTGGGATAATCTTGGTTTTGTAACAGAAGAACAGGTGAAAAAGCAAATCTCAGAAATCAAACGTTAAAATTTTGGAAAAGTTTAAACTTTGGCTTAAAAAAAATTGGAGTACAGTATTACTTTTTTCATTATTTGTAGTATTACTGGTGAATAAAGATGCAAAAGCATGGACGATGCGACAAATTCTTTCAACCGGAATATTCAATCCGAAAATTGAAGAACAAAACGAAACGAGTACTGAAAAGATAGAAGAAAAATCAGAAAATTTAATCGTTAAAAATGAAAATGATGAAATTATTCAGACTTCTGATCTTAAAGGTAAGGTAGTTTTCATCAATTTCTGGGCATCATGGTGTCCTCCGTGTCGTGCCGAATTTCCTTCAATTCAAAAGTTTTACAATGAATATAAGAACCATAAAAATCTGGTTTTTCTAACGGTAAATTTGGATGATGATCCGAGTGCCGGGAAAATGTATCTTAGAAAAGAAAAATTCAGTATTCCGTTTTTAACTCCGAGTGGTTCTATTTCAGAAAAATATTTCAATGGATCTCTTCCAACCACAGTAATCTTAGATAAATCAGGAAAAATCAGAATGCAGCATAATGGAATGGCAGATTACAGTAAAAATTCATTTTATGAAGAAATTAATCGTCTTTTGAATGAGTAATTTCAATATAAATTTCCAGAAAACAGAGAATCATTAGATTTTCTGTTTTTTTTTGATGGTATTTTAATGAAAAATATTTAAAAAAATTAGTCTTCGGTAGCAATTTTTTCACGTTCGCTGCTTTCTTTTTTTCCTTCCAGAATCATTTCTTCGGCTTCTGCTTTTTCTTGAAAATCAGCAGTTTCAATTTGAGATTCCTGTTCATCATTTTTATGATCGATAAAAAATTCACAAAAAACAGCAAGGTGATCAGAACCAAAATTGTCTAATGTTTTCAGGTCTTCGATAAAAATTTCTTCACTGTGAAACATTAAATCTATAGGAAATCTGAACAGTCTATATTTGGCATGAAATGTAGAAACCAAAGCACGACCAATTCTGGGATCAATCAGCTCACTTGTTTTTCTGAATAATATAGAAGATTTAGACCATGCTACATTGTTGAAATCTCCCACAACAATCACGGGTTGTTCTATTTGGCGCACCCTTTTTGCAGTGGATAACAAATCGCCGTCTCTTTCCTTAGACGTTTCTTCTTCAGTAGGACTTGGCGGCGGTGGATGAACTCCAAAAAATACAAATTTATAGCCGTCATCAGTTTTCAAATGGGCTTCAATGGTTGGGATATCATCGGCAACGAAAAAATGAGTTTTAGATTGTTCAATTTTTATTTTAGAATAAAAGTGCATTCCATACGTGTTTTCCAGCGTTACTTTATGGTGAAAAGGATAATTTTTTTCTAATACCGTTAAGGCATTTTCCCAACTCCCATTGCTTTCCATCGTGAGAAACATTTCTGGTTTACAATCGTTAATTAAATGGATGAATCGTTGATAATCTTTGTTGAACTGATAAACGTTAGCAGATATAAAATGAATTTTTTCTGAAGAATTTTTACCGGGTTTATGCTTTTTAATCTTATACAGCGGTGTATATTTAATAAGAATTAGAGAGTGATAAATTAATAAAAACAGTAAAAATGCCTGATAATACCAAAAATGAGGGAATTTATCTTGAATAAGGAATGCCGAAAAAAAAACAAATGCAGCAATAATGGTTACCTGAATTTTTCCGGAATCTGGCACCCTGAAAATCCAGTGCTGACTTGGGATTTTTGGAAGTACAGAAAATAAAAACAATAAAAATACAAGTATATAATAAGCAGTCTGCATATTTTTTTATAAAGCGATAAAAATAGGTTTTTCTCCGCAATTTCGTGTTGATGAGATTTAAAATTTTGAAAACTTTTTTACATTTTAAGTTTCGTTTAAATCAAGTAATTATAAACCGGAATTTTGTCTTTTTGAAGATTAATGTATAGTTTTGAAAACCTATAAAAATAGAAATGAAAATTCATCATATTGCAATTATATGCTCAGATTACGAAATATCTAAAAGATTTTATACAGAAGTTTTGGGCTTGAAAATCCTCCGTGAAGTGTATCGCCAAGAAAGACAGTCATACAAATTAGATCTTGGAATAGGAGAGGACTATGTTATTGAACTTTTTTCTTTTCCCAACCCTCCAAAACGTTCATCTCAACCAGAAGCATGTGGTTTGAGGCATTTAGCGTTTTCTGTGGAAAATGTTAATGAAAAACGCGAAGAATTAATTCGAAAAGGATTAAAATGTGAAGAAATCCGTATCGATGAGTTTACTGGAAAAGAATTTTTCTTTACCCAAGATCCGGATTATTTACCGCTTGAATTTTATGAGAATTAAATCAGTTACCGTTATCAATCATCAATCATCAATCATCAATCATTAATCATTAATGATTATTAATGGGCATAACCCGTAAAGAAACTAATCGCCATAATTGCCAAAACAATTGTAGATATTACGACATATACGTAGTCTTTTTCCTTCATATAGCCGATTAATGCGAAAATAATTCTCATTAAAGGGGTGAAAATAAGCATCAGAATTCCCAACTGAATAATTGCCATACCATCACCTTTCATGAGTGTTTCCCAAAAATGGCTCCATACTTTTTCCGAAGAATTTCCCATTTCCAGCATGGTATATTTTCTTGGCATTTTAAAACCTTCAGTAAAAAGCTTTATAAAGCCAATGATGGAAGTACTCACCGAAAGAATAACTCCTAAACGAAGAAGATTCCCGACAGAACGGTTGAGGTCTAGGTCTGTAAAATCTTTTCTCATGAGAAATTGCTTCTTATACCGTTATACATCATGTAAATTGAAAGAATCGTTATTACTATTGCAAAAAAGGTTTTCAGTTTTTTGGTTTTAGATACCATTAAGGTTTTAGATCCTATAAAACTTCCTACTACAACACCAACTAAAACAGGAGCTACAATTACCGGAATAATTTCTCCTCTCTGGAAGTAAATAAGCGAACTTGCAACTGCTGTTACGCCAATCATAAAATTACTTGTGGTAGTAGAAACTTTAAAAGGAAGTCTCATCATATTATCCATTGCCAAAACCTTCAAAGCTCCGGAACCTATTCCTAAAAGCCCGGACATGGCTCCTGCAAACATCATCATAAAAAAACCAGGGATGGTATTTCGTGCTGCATAACTTTTAATTACGCCTTTGTCTGGGAAAGTGCCGTACAGTTTCAGCTTATCTTCAAGGCTCCCTTTGATAAGAGGTTCCTGATGATCGGGTTTTCCTTTTAAATTTAAGATTACCGTTAACAGAAGAATACTGGCGAAAATAATTCCAATGGTATTAGGATTCAGCATTCCGGAAACCAAAGCTCCTGCAATGGCTCCTGCTGTGGTAGCGATTTCCAGAAACATTCCTATCCGCATATTGGTAAAACCTTCTTTTACAAATGCAACGGCAGCTCCCGAAGAAGTTCCGATAACCGAAATAAGGGATGCACCAATGGCATAATGCATAGGAACGCCAAAACCAAGCGTTAATAATGGAATAATAATAACCCCACCTCCTAAACCGGTAAGCGAACCTAAAAGACCTGCTGAAATAGCGCCCAGAAAAAGTATGATGATCTCCGACATGTTACAAATATAAAACTCTTGAGGTTTTCCGACAAACAAAACATAACAGAAACATCATTTTTAATTTTTTTTTAAATAACTAAAATAGAATCTAAATGTATGTATCAACTTAGTATTTAAAATTCAAATAACTTTCTTTCAACGGTTGTATTTCTTTAAGGATTAAAAAAATACTAAAATAAAGGTTAAAAAAGTTATTTCAATTATTTCCGAAATACAAAATTTAATATTCACCACTGATTTTGAGATGTAATTTAAAAGCTGATCCTAAACTCATGGAAAAAAATAAATTTGATGTATTTTTGTACCATGAAGACAGGTTTAAAACTTTTTTATGTTATTTTGGGAGCGACTCCTAAAGGTAGAAATATTGAGCAGCACGATGTTTTTTTCGGCATTGCCCAAAGCCTGAAAGAACTCGTTCCGGATATGAAAGAATTTTGGAAAGAAGCCGATGGTAAAATCCATATCGACTGTTATCAGGAAGTTCTTTTTGCAGATGGTTTTGAAGTTGAAATTGTAGAAAGAACGGAACAGGTTTCAGAAGATAAACTGTACTTCATTAATTTAGGAGGATATAAAAAGGGTTTTTTTGAAGAATTTCACGAGCAACATTTAATGGTTGGAAATTCTATGGCAGAAATTGTTAAAAAGGCAAAAAACACCCATTTTTACAAAACGATGGGGTTTGAAGGTGCAGTAAGTCATATAGACGATAAACACGGAGTGGATATTGATGATATTTTTAATGTTCATGATATACTTCCTCAAAAAATGAAAGAACAATATTCGATTGTGTTAAAAAAATCTACAAGCAACAATCAGTTAAATCCTACAGAAACCGGGTATTTGAAAATTGATAAAATATAAAATCATTTTTTATTCGGAATTTACAGGATAATCTCTTTATTAACGAAATAAATCTAACAAAAAATAAAATTTAAAAATGAAAATAGGAATTTTAGGTGGCGGACAATTGGGAAGAATGCTCATTCAGGAAGCTTTAAAATATGATGATGAATTTTATACTTTAGATCCGGCTTCAGATGCACCATGTCATCATATTTCTTATTTTACTCAAGGAAATTTTAATGATTATGAAACCGTTTTAGAATTTGGTAAAGATAAGGATGTAGTAACCATAGAAATAGAACATGTAAATGCAGATGCATTGGCAGAACTGGAAAATAAGGGTATTAAAGTGGTTCCAAATTCAAGAATTATAAAAACAATTCAGCAAAAAATTCTTCAGAAAAAGTTTTATGAAGAAAATAATATTCCGAGTCCGGAGTTTGAAATTATGGACGGAAGTTCAGACGAAATAAAAATGCCTCTTCCTTTCGTGCAAAAAATGAATACCGGAGGTTATGATGGAAAAGGGGTACAGGTGATCCGAAATAACGAGGATATGAAAAACCTTTGGGTGCAGGATTCTGTCATCGAAAAACTTGTGGATATTGATAAAGAGCTTTCTGTTATTGTTGCAAAAAACGAAAATGGAGAAACAAAAACGTTTCCGGTAACAGAAATGGTGGCAGATCCTAAGCTTAATCTTCTGGATTTTAATGTTTGTCCGGTTTTTTTGAGTGAAGATATCGACAGTCAGATTAAATGTATTACCGAGAAATTCCTCAATACAGTACATTCTCCTGGTCTTTTTGCTATTGAATTATTTTTAGATAAAGAAGGAAAAGTGTGGGTAAACGAAACAGCTCCAAGACTTCACAATTCGGGACACCAAAGCCAGGAAGGCAATGCCAATTCTCAGTTTGAGCAGATGTATCGTGTGATAAAAAATCTTCCTTTGGCAGATACCGATACTTTCACATTCAGTGGAATGCTCAATTTGGTAGGAGCAGAAGGTTTTTCGGGAAAAGTTATTTATGAAGGAATGGATGAGGTTTTAAAGCTTCCCAAAACGTATGTACATTTATACGGCAAAACCGAAACTAAACCCGGAAGAAAAATGGGACACATTAATGTTTTAGCAGATTCGCGCGAAGAACTCATGGAAAAACTGATAAAAGTGAAATCTATGGTAAGAGTTATTGCTTAAGATCGTTTGAAAATTAGAAAGACTGCGAATAAGCAGTCTTTTTTCATTTTTAATTTCTTTGAAGATAATTATTTACATAATCCTCGTAAACACTTTTTAGGTTTTCGCTTTCATTGATGAAATATAATTCTGCATTTTCTGCAGTTTTCAAATGTTTTTTCAGTTGGAAATTTACTCTTAAAAAATGATAAGTAAAATAAAAAGACCCCACAATAACTAATATAAAATTGAAAATTATAAATTCTTTGTTGTTCTGATAATAAATATTAGGATTTATAATCATCTTAAAACAATTGTATATAAATGTTATAATCATTATTGTATTAAAACAGATAAAAAAATAATTTAAAAATTCTTTTTTCTGTATTTTTATAATATCATTTTTTAAAATATTAAATTCTTGTTCTCTTTTTTTAGCTCTTTGAATTTTAAATAATTTATAGTTTCTTAGTTCTTCGTTTATTTTTTCAATTTCTTTCATTAGGTTAGAAGTTTTTTAATTTTTAGGAAAATCAACAGACCATTTTTTCTCTTTTGAAATATAAATTAAATAAGGTCCTCCAAGTTGATCTGGGTAATATAGTTCATAATTTTCGGTATCATATTTTTGATAAATAGGTTTATCTGCCTGATCTTTTTCTAAACCGAGTTGCTCTAAAGTTTGCCAATCATCATTTTCGGGAAGTTTATAACTATTCTTTTTATAATCTTCGATATTCTCCACAATTGTATTCCCTTTTTTGATTTCGGAGTGGTAGGTAATTTCAATCGGAAGATTCCAATACACGATAAATGATAAAACAATGATGGCTATTGCTGATAAGGCTATAATAAGGGCTTTCTTCTTCATTCAATTTTTTAAAATGTTAAATAATAAAGCAGTTCAAAACTATGCTAAAGTTTTTACATTTACTTAAATATTTTTTTGATAACATTTCCTATTTCCATAAAATCATCATGGTTTCCTACGGCTCTTTTTTCTGAATTATTTTTATCAAATTCAGAATAAGGGAAAATTAAAAGATAATTTTTGTCCGATAGACTTCTATTCAGAAGATCAGGAATGAGCCGCATTCTCGGTATATAAGATTTCATACCTCTCTTTGCCATAAAAATAATTAAAGCTTCATCATCTTTCAGCTGTGCTGCGGTTTCCTCACCATCTTTCCAGGTATTCATGATGATAAATTCTGCTTCGATATTGGCTTTTTTTACAATATTCTGAAGGATATCCAAAATGTTTTCGGGTGCATAAAAAATGATGGTTGCTCCGGAATTTCTTGCAATATTCCATACTCTTACCAAAGAATGGAAGAACCCCGCTTCTTTATGAGCATTTTCAGGAATCATTACAGCATATCTTTTGATGGTAGATAAAGGCTGTGCTGCATGATACACCAAAACATTCACATCATCATTCTGAAGGTAACCGTTATAAAGATTGTAGACCAACGATGGAGAAAATCCTTTCTCATCTTCTATTCCGATAATCAAATCTGTAATTTTCTGTTCTTTAATAACGTTGTTTACACCGTTGATAACATCATTGTCGAATCTTTTTAAAGTTTTAATTTTTACATCTGCAGATGCGGCAGCGTCTGTAGCAGTATGAAGTAACTTCTCGGCATTTTTTAGGGAAGATTCATTGTTTTCTTCATTAATGATGTTGAGAGCAAATAAATCCTGAATATTGGAATGAGCTTTTATCAATATTCCAAGATTCACCATTCTTTCTACTGTTTTTTCATAATTGAGAGCCAATAATATGCTTTCTTCTTCGTGATTATTTCCGGAAACAGTATCTTCATTATCGCTTTCAGCTATTTTTTGGGCACTTGCCATTGAAACAAATGAAGAAATTGTACAGGAAATTAAAATCAGCAAGATACTTCCGTTCAAAACATGTTCATTGAGTAATCTAACAGGTTCTCCGGTTTCGCTTTCAGAAATAATTATATTATAACCAACCATTACCGAAGCTAGTGTTGCAGCCGCCGAAGCAGAACTTAACCCGAAAATGAGTTTGCCTTCTTCTTTAGATAATCTGAAGGTTTTTTGCGTGGCTACTGCCGATATGTATTTTCCACCGATAGATGCAATAAGCATTATTGCAGCTACTTCTAAGGTTTCCCAGCTTTTGAAAAACACTTTAAAATCTATCAGCATTCCCACACTTATTAGAAAAAACGGAATAAAAATGGCGTTTCCAACAAATTCTACGCGATTCATTAAAGATGAGGTGTGAGGAATTAATCTGTTTAATGCCAATCCTGCAAAAAAAGCTCCGATAATGGCTTCAACTCCCGCCAACTCAGCCAATAATGCAGCTAGATAAATCATGACCAGAACAAAAATGTACTGAGAAATTTTATCGTCTACTTTTTTAAAGAACCAACGTCCTATAATAGGAAATACGATAAGCACAATTAATGAAAAAAGGATAACAGAAATAGAAAGCTTCGTCCAAAATGCTGTTCCCACATCTCCTTGAGACATTCCTACAACTACCGCTAAAACAAGTAATGCAAGAATATCTGTAATCATTGTACCTCCAACGGTTATATTTACAGAAAGATTTTTGGCGATTCCCATTTTACTTACTAATGGGTATGCAATAAGCGTGTGAGAAGAAAAAAGACTCGCAAAAAGTACCGAAGTAAGTACAGAAAAATGGAGGATGTAATATCCGCCCAAATACCCTAATACAAAAGGAACCAGAAAAGTATAAATCCCAAAGGTTAAGCTTTTCCATTTATTTTTTTTGAAGTCGCCCATGTCTATTTCCAGCCCGGCAAGAAACATAATATAAAGCAATCCGGTAGTTCCGGTTACCACAATACTGCTGTCTCTTGATAGTACATTGAATCCGTTTGGGCCAATAATCGCTCCCGCTATAATTAAACCAAGCAGGTGCGGAACTTTTATTTTATTGAGTAATAATGGTGCTGCCAAAATAATGATAAGCACCAAAAGAAATTTCAGTACCGGATCTTCTATGGGAAGAGTAAGGTTGTGTAAACTAAGAATCATAGTGTTTATTTAGAAGGACGGGTCAACTCAACAGAAAATTTTGCCAGACAGTTTTTATCTACGGTGATGCTTCGGGTTCCCCGTATTTTGTTGGGTGTTATTTCGTTCAGTATAACATTCATTTCAACATTTTTTTTGGCAGTAGAATCGGTCTTGTAATTAAGTTTAATTTCCTGCTGATCCAGTTTGGCAGTATAAAGCCTTACCAAATTATTATTATTGATGATTTTTGTAAACAGTTGGGTAGAATCGCTGTCGAATTCCCAGTTGTCGATTCTTTGATCTCCGACTACGTAGTCGCTGCAATTAGATTCGGTACAGATTACTTTTCCGCTCCACAAACCGGAAATCTCTGTAGGCCATTTCATAATTTGTATGGAATCTTTTTGAGCAAAAATACTGTCGCGCATCTTGATTAAAGATTGATATTCTGATTCTTTTTTGGCAAATTCTTTTTCTTTTTCCAGAAGTTTATTTTCTCTGTCGGTAAGTTGTTGAGATTTTTCTTTATCATTACAACTTATGATAAGTAAGAACGAAAAAAGCAGAATGAAAGGAGATATTTTTATCATATTTTTTTAAATTGTACCAAAAGATATAAAAAAAACCAGAAAAAAGAAATCGTTAACGATACTTTAGGTGTTTAGTTTTTGGTGATTATTTAGTATTGATTGAATATTACTCATTGTCTTCAAAAATTATGCAAACATTTTTCAGAATTTATAGAAATGTGAGAATTGAAGGTAACTTCTACCCAATAAGAATATTAGAATTCATCTTTAAAATGATTATCTTTGAAGATCTAATAAATTGAAAAATAATGGTAGGAATCATCATGGGAAGTCAGAGCGACTTACCAATAATGGAACAGGCAGCAAATTTTCTTAAAACTTTAGAAATTCCTTACGAATTAACGGTAGTTTCTGCACACAGAACTCCCGAAAGAATGTTCGATTATGCAAAAACAGCAAAGGATAGGGGATTGAAGGTTATTATTGCAGGTGCAGGAGGTGCAGCTCATCTTCCGGGAATGGTTGCTAGTTGTACCACTTTACCAGTAATTGGTGTTCCCATTTTGTCTAGTAATTCTATAGACGGTTGGGATTCTGTTCTGTCTATTCTTCAAATGCCTGGCGGAATTCCCGTTGCTACAGTTGCCCTGAATGGTGCTCTTAATGCAAGTATTTTAGCTGCGAAAATATTAGGAAGTGCAGATAATGAAGTTTCTGAGAAACTTCAGAGATATCAGGATTCTTTAAAAGATAAAGTTTTGGGAACGGTAGATGATATCAAAAAAATTCATCCTAATCAATTCGATTAAGTCTTAATAGCTTGAATTCAAAATAAAAATGATTATATATTTTCACGAAAATTTTAATCATTAAATTCTAAAAAGCCGTTTCTAATAAATTGAAACGGCTTTTTTGTTATTTTTTTATAAATTTTAAAGAGTAGCTTTTGTCTGTAGTTATTAGCTGGAGAATATAGCTGCCTTTTGGAAGAAAATCAATATTAATAAAATCATTACGGAGATTTTCCTGAGTTATTATTCTTCCACTTGCATCTGTAATGATGAATTTTTTAACGTTATATATATTTTTGAGGAAAATGAAATCATCAGCAGGATTTGGGTAGATAGAAGGCTTATTTTCTAAATGTAACTCATTTAATCCTAATTTGCGGCATTCACCAACGCTATCACCAGTCATAGACCATCCTTTTCCTAGTAAAATATTTTTCTTCGGAATAGCATTGCTAGAATACTTTAGAGGATACACACTTTGTAAGTATACATTGTTTGCTGTAACAGGATTATCTGCCCAACCTGCAAGTATGAAACTGAAATTATCACAATTTATTCCTGAGCCCAAAAACATATTGTCGGCAATAACCAGATTAGGAAGATCCCAACTTTCCAGTGTCTGATCAAAGCTTGATGCCCCCGTAAACATCGTATTGGTATCTGTAACATTATTGGTATCCCAACTGTCTAAAGGTTGGTTAAATGAATTAGTCCCATGAAACATATGTGCCATAGTTGTAACTTTAGAAGTATCCCATTGGTCTAAAGGCTGATTAAAGTCGGGCATGAAATGAAACATAAATTGCATGTTCAGAACTTTGGACGTATTCCAATTATTGAGAGGCTGATTGTAGGTGGTACATTGTGCAAACATATATGCCATATCGGTTACTTTTGAAACATCCCAAGAATTAATGTTTTGGTTGAATAATTTTCGTTCCATAAACATATAGCTCATGTCTGTTACATTAGAAGTATTCCAGCTTCCTATCGGAGGGTTAAAATTATCTGTTAAATTAATTGTAGGATTAGCAGTTCTGTATCCAAACATGGCTTTGAAGTTTTTGATGTTTGAGGTATTCCAAAGAGCCATAGAGTTATTTCCTTCAAAATTAAAGCTATTATAAAACATCATAGACGCATCTTCTACATTCTGAAGATTGGGTGTATCGGTTGCAGTAAGCTGCATATTCAGACATTGTGTAAAAGCACTGTTCATGGAGGCCCACGAAATATTTCCCCATTGTTCAATCGCCATAATTTTGTTGCTGCTTCCTACCAGCTGAACACTTATTAAATCGAAGAACGTGCCTTGAATTATTGTATTATTGGCAAATTTTATTTGATTGAAATTTCCATTTCCGTTGGAAACTTTTACTCTGTATAATACATTCCCGGAATTAGGATTGAATGGTGCTCCAAAATCAATAAGAACGCGGTCTGTAGACGTTACATTAGTCATAATTCCGTTATGTTGCGGAAATCCTATCTCTTCCCAGGTAATTGTATAGTTTGTGCCAATTCCCGGAAACCATATTTGGGTATCGCCACAAACAGGGGGTGCAGGGTTGGTGTTAGGAGGATTGCCTTCAGCAGGTTTCCATATTGTTATAAATTCATTTTGTGCTTGGAGAGCTACAAAAGAAAAGATAAAAAATAAAATTGTAAATTTTCTGTACATACCATTTATTTTTTTTGTGATTAATCAAATTTAAGTGAAATAAACGGAACAAAACAAAAAAACTCACCAAATTCGGTGAGTTTTAATTTTTATTCCTGATTCATCATATTATCCCGTGTATTTTTCTGAACGGCAATTGCACCAAATAAGGAAAGCAAAAAGGCAAAAGCATAAAAACCTTTTTCACTCGGAAGAATAGTTGCATTCCATAGTCCTACAGCCAGTAAAATAATGGATGATATGGTTGCAAACCAGCATATTCCATAGTAAATATCAGTTACTTTTATATTCTCGAGTCGGTCTCTAACTGCTTTTTGAAGAGAAATAACTGCAAATAATCCGTATAAAAGTGTTACTAAATAATATCCTTTTTCATTCAACTGCATTTCCGCTCTTGTAAGACCTACAATAAATCCCACCATTCCGGCTCCTAAAGCAATCCATGAGGCTGCAATAAAAGCTCCTGATACATTTTGTTTTTTCATTAAATTGTCTTTTTTATGTTATACTTTTTCAAATATATCATTTTTGTTTGAATAGGTGATTATTTTGTCAGAATATAAAAAACGCTTCAGAAACTATTTCTGAAGCGTTTTGCAGTTTATAATTGAGTTATTAAAGACGATTAATACCTGTAATATTCAGGTTTGAAAGGACCTTCCACTTTTACACCGATGTAATTAGCTTGTTCAGGAGAAAGAGTTTCTAGTTCCACGCTTAATTTTTTAAGGTGAAGAGCAGCAACTTTCTCATCTAAATGTTTTGGAAGCATATAAACTTCGTTTCCATAAGCTTCAGAATTATTCCAAAGTTCAATTTGAGCTAAAGTCTGGTTAGAGAAAGAGTTAGACATTACAAAAGATGGGTGACCGGTTGCACATCCTAGATTTACCAATCTACCTTCTGCAAGAATAATTACTTCTTTACCTTCTACATTGTAAATGTCTACCTGTGGCTTTACTTCAGTTTTAGTGTGACCATAGTTTTCGTTTAACCAAGCCATATCTATTTCGTTATCGAAGTGACCGATGTTACATACGATAGCTTTATCTTTTAATTTTAAGAAATGTTCTTTTCTTACAATATTAAAGTTACCAGTTGTTGTAATTACGATATCTGCGTTGTCTACAACAGTATCCAGTTTTTTAACTTCGTAACCGTCCATTGCAGCTTGTAATGCACAAATTGGGTCGATTTCAGTTACGGTAACGATAGAACCTGCACCTCTAAAAGAAGCTGCAGTACCTTTACCAACATCTCCATATCCGCAAACTACCACTCTTTTTCCTGCCAACATAACGTCTGTTGCTCTTCTTACTGCATCTACAGCAGATTCTTTACATCCGTATTTGTTGTCGAATTTAGATTTGGTAACAGAATCGTTTACGTTAATTGCCGGAACTACCAAAGTTCCGTTTTTCATTCTTTCGTACAATCTGTGAACTCCGGTTGTAGTTTCTTCAGAAAGACCTTTAATTTCTGCAGTTAATTCAGGATATTTATCAAAAACCATGTTTGTTAAATCTCCACCGTCGTCCAAAATCATATTCAATGGTTTTCTGTCTTCACCAAAGAAAATGGTCTGCTCAATACACCAATCAAAATCTTCTTCATTAAGACCTTTCCACGCATAAACAGGAATTCCTGCAGCAGCAATAGCAGCAGCAGCATGATCCTGAGTAGAGAAAATATTACAAGAAGACCAAGTTACTTCAGCACCAAGAGCTACCAAAGTTTCGATAAGAACTGCAGTCTGAATAGTCATGTGAAGACATCCCGCGATTCTTGCCCCTTTTAGCGGTTGAGATGGTCCGTATTCTTCACGAATAGCCATTAAACCAGGCATTTCTGCTTCTGCTAATGTAATTTCTTTTCTTCCCCATTCTGCCAAGGAAATATCCTTCACTTTGTAAGGAACGTATTGTGTTGTTGTACTCATATCTTGTTGATAATTAAATTAAAAAATTGAGCGACAAAATTACAACATATCTTTTAGATAAAAAAACGGAGTCTAAGGTTCGGAGATATGACTTTCAGCAGAGAATATTGTTGTATTTTTTTTCTAATTTTAACCTCAAATAAAAACAGATGCCTCTTTACCGTGATTTTTCGGATAATAACGCAACCATTCTGGTCTGGAAATACGACGAGAGTGATGATTTGGATATAAACTACCTTCTTGAACCCGAAAATAAAGATAAAGTAAAAGATTATCATCCCAAAAAACTTCTGGAGGTTCTTATGGTGAGAAAACTTTTGAAAAGTTTGAAGCCGATGTCTAAAATTTTATATCAGGAACGAGAGCCATTTCTTTATCCTAAAGATGCGGAAATTTCTATTACCCATTCTTTTCCATTTGCTGCTATTGCAATTTCTAAAAATAAAATAGGGATAGATCTAGAAAAATTCAATCCTAAAATATTAAGGCTTATAGATAAATTTACTTTCGAGGAAGAAAGAGGATTTATTCCGTTGGATAACGAAGTTACTTTTTATACGATCATTTGGAGTGTAAAGGAAAGTATGTACAAAATACATCACTCTAAACATTGGTCACTAAAAAAGCATTACGAAGTTTATCCTTTCGAGCTGAAACATCTACATCATATTAAATGCAGAGTGCATGATGATAAAATATCCGATGAATTGAGGGCAAGAGTTGAGTTTTTTGATGATTACTGCTTCACGATTGTAGAAGAGTAGATTTCTCATATCTATACTTTTCAATAACTTTTCTCTGTTCTTTGGCTACACTGTAAATAAGTTCCAAAACATCATGAATGTTTTTAAGTTCTGTTAAACGTGAGATTTTATCCGGATCCCGGCGGTCGTAGAAATCATTTTCTTTAATCTCTGTTTTTCGTTTCAGAATTAAATCTTCAAGAGATGAATCTTCGGGTTCAATATGGCTGTCCATTTTGAGTGTTTCGCTTATCTTTTGGTCGCTCAGCAATGCGGAAACCTGATTCATTTCAGATTCAATTTTCTTTGTCCAGCTTTCATAATCTATTTCACTATACTGTCTTTCATCATTTGCGTATTGTGATAAAGATGCTGTATAAGCCGTAATTAAGTGTGATGTAGTTACAAATTGATGAACTACTTCCAGTTTTTTCTGCTGATTTTTTGGATCAGAGATCATTCGCTGAAAATTATCAGAAAGGTTTGCCAAAGAGATAATAGCATTTTTTCTCCTCACTTTGTACTCTTCGAGATTGTAGTTTTGATTGAGAAACTTAGCCATTACACTATGAAAATAAGTAAGATTGGCTGTAGCCGATTTTTTCATTAAATCTAAATTCTGTGTATGCTCCCAAACCGGAAGAACGAGATAAGAAACGGCAAAGGCAATAACACCTGCAATAAAAGTATCTACAATTCGGTCTTTAAATATGACATTTACATTTCCTGGTTTCAAAAAATTAAAACTTAAGAAAATATACATCGTCATAAACAGTACCGCCCAAAAATATTTTGTTTTCAGGAAAGTAAAACAAAGTACCATGCTGATTAGTAGAATGGCAAGTAGAACGGCATTAATATCTATAAGATACAAAATTCCATACGCTATTACCGCTCCCACCACTGTACCATACAGTCTAAGCAGATTTCTTTGTTTCGTTATAGAATAGGCTGGTTTTAGGATTGCAATAATGGTAATAAGAATCCAGTAAGTATGCCCAATAACCAAAAACGGAAGCAAAGAAACCAAATATCCAATCAGTAATGCAATAGTAACCCTTACAGCATGCCTAAAATGTGATGATGAAAGAGATATATTACTTTTGAGAACTTTAAAGTTAATTTTTTCCTGATTGGGAAGGAATTTTTTAAGATCTAATCCCGTAGAAAGGCTTTTTGCAAGCTTTACATTTTGAGAAAAAACTTTGTAGATTTCTTCAATTTCTTTGGTAATCTCATTTATACGCATCATGATTTGTCTCAAAATCATGAAGTTTTCTAAAGTATCCGGAGAAATCTGGCGATTTCTCAGTTCAAAATATGCTACATTAAGTTCCTGAAATTCGAGCTCAATATTATAAAGAGGTTTTGCTCTTTTGCTGCTTTGAAGTGCAATTCCAATATTAGAAAGTTCATCCGATAAAATATTCAGATAATTATGCATTTTAACCAAAATATCTCCTTTATCGAAGCTTTCCTGCAATTTTTTGTAGTCACTTTCTGAGGTCATCAGTTTTTCGTGAAGATCCATAGAGTTCAGAAACATCATCATCAACAATCTGCTTAATGTAGTAGATTCATTTACTATGGTTCTCGTTTTAAATACGGTTTCACGGGTTTCTTCCTGAAGGTTTTTAATTTCTATCTGCTTGGAAATTACCTGAGAATAAAGCTTATCAAAATCTGGATTTTTCTGGTAAAAATTGGCTTTTATTTTTAAAAATTCTGCAAGCTGCAAGTAATTTTCACCAATCATTTGGCTTGCAAGTTTATAAGGCTGAATAGTGGTGACAATAAGAAAAATAAGTAAAAACCAGATGCATCCCGATGTAAAAATCAGAAGACCTTTAAAAATATGTTCGCCTGTTAAATGTCCATCAATAAAAATGGCAAGTACGACGAGAGCTAAAGATCCAACGGCACCCAATCTTTGTCCGTAAACACCAATTAAGGAAAAGAACATTCCGAAAATAATGATTTCCAGAAATACTAAGGCAATAATTCCTTTTACAAGACTTGCAATGAGGGCGACAAAAACGAAGCAAATTACAGCAAAAGTTAAGGAATTCCTTCTTCGGATAAACGGACCGGGTTGGTCGGTAAGTGCAACAAAACTAGTTCCTAAAGGAAATAGAAAATATTCTTTAAGTATTCCAAAATAGGAGAGAACCAAACAAGGAAGCACGGTTGCCAATGTAATTCTGGTGGCAGAATACAAATATTGGCTGGTGATGATTTTTTTTAGCTCCGCAGAATAGTTCATACTGCAAAAATAAGAGTTAATAATGAACTTCGGAGTTTTAACGCCTTAAAATTATTTTTTTTGAAATCTCAACAATGCTTTATTGGTTTAGATTTAATAAAAAATCCGCCTTACAAAAAATGTAAGACGGATTTTTAAGCTTATAAAATATATTTTTTAGTTTTCTGCATTAGAAGTTTCGTCACCGATATTCCATGTTAAGCCAAAACGTAATGTGTTATCCAAAGCTGTATTGATTTTAGACATGTTGATTAAATAAGAAACATCCAGTCCGAAAGATCTATATTTTAAACCAATACCTGCAGTTGCAAACTGTCTTGCACCTTGCTGCTCACTTTCGTGGAAATAACCACCTCTAATTGCAAATGCATTATCATAAGAATATTCCAAAGCACCGCTATACATAATAGAATTAGGGTTTTTGAAAGATTTTCCTATCCCAGACATTACACCAACGTTAGGAACTGCATAGATAGGCTGTCTAGAATTAGGATCTGTACCTATTAATTCTGATCCCGGAACTAAAATTTTAGAACCTTCTACTGATAATCCGATTTTGTTCATGTCATCCAAAAACATATCGTACCCAACCCCAATTCTTGCCATACTTGGAAGATAAGATCTTGAGTTATCATCTCCTGTATAATCTAGTTTAGGACCTAAATTCTGAATAGAGAAACCTCCGTTTAGTTTTCCTTCATAACCTCCAAAACTCGAAAATCTTGGTGAAGTATAATACCCAGAGATGTCTACTGCAAAAGTATTGGCAGGCTTCAGTGTAGTATCTGTATTGAATCCTCCGGCTAAATCTGAACGGATAAATCTACCAGTAACAGCCATTGAGTAAGAATCTGAAAGTTTCAGACCATACGCAACATCAATAGAGAATTCGTTTGGTTTAGAAGTACCCAAAGAAGTAACATCGCTACCAACAAGTGTAGTAAGGTCTACCTGTCCCATATTGAAGTAATAAATACTTGCAGAAATTGTAGATCTTTCTTCCTGTCCTAAAAATTTGTGGAAAGCTCCATACAATAAAAATACATCATTGGTAAGTTTCCCCATATATGGAGTATAGTTCAAACCTACAGAAGAACTTGTTCTGCTAAAAGGATATTTTGCAGCATTCCAGAATTGGGAAAATGCGTCAGGAGATGTTACCACACCCTGATCTCCCATACCTCCTGATCTTGCATCAGGTGCTATTCTTAGGAAAGGGGCTCCTGTTAATACAGGTCTTACCTGACTCAAATCTTGCGCGTAGCTTAGAAAACCAGCACTCAAACCAATCCCTAAAAGCAGTTTAGTAGTTAAATTCATATGTTGTCTTTTATATATTATCAGTTTTTTATTGATATTCTTATTTAATTATTTATTTACTTCAAAAGTACCATTTTTTCTACAGCTGTAGCACTGCCTTTGCATTTTTCTTGATTTTGACTTTTTGCAAATATCTTAAAAATATACGTACCTTTTGCAACTGTATCGCCAAAATCGTCTTTTCCGTCCCATTCTATTGCCTGACGTGGCGTTCTAAAGCCCTGTAGGAACGGTTCTGCGATTACAACATTTGTTAAAGTTTTTACTAATTTTCCGGTAATCGTATAAATTTGAACGTTAACATCCAAAATATCATCACAGTTATGCTCGAAATGGATGTAAGTTTTGTTGGTGAAAGGGTTGGGCCAGTTCAGCGGTCTGTTAATTATTAAATGCTGATCTGCTTCATCTTTAACCTCAAAGTTTAACGTTTCTGTAGTCGAATTATTATTAATATCCCAAATTTTAAATGTTAACTGGTGTTGTCCTACCGAAAGATTTCTGAAAGGGTAAGTTACATTTCCTTTTTGGTATGCTGCCAGAGAAGGATTAAGACATCCATTTCCTTCTCCCGAAGAATAAAAGTCATTTAAAACCACGGTATTGATAATTTGACCGTCCAAATATACAGTAATATCATGACCAATACCAGAACCTGTAGAATTTATTCCTGTATCGTCTGTCACACAGGCTAAAAGTATAGGGTTTTGATCGGTAATTCCACCATTCGCAAAGTTGGTATTATTCATATAAAGCTTCACTTTGGGTGGTTGGTTATCGTTAACTCCGTTAGGATTGATATCTCCTACTTGTACAGGCTGGTTATTGAATACATCAATCGATTTATTATCTGCATACCCTAAGATTCTACCTTCTCCCACGGCGTAATTAATATCTTTAGGAACATAAAATTCTACAGTGAAAACTCCGTTTACTGCAGTTCCGGAAGCTTTTACAATAGCACTTCCTTCTTCTTTGTAGCTTAAAACAGGAGTCATCCCACCATCATTGTTAAGGGTCGTTTTATTTATTTTTTTATCGAAAATATTGATAACCACTCTACCATTGAAACTGGTATCTACACCACCACTTGCATTATTAATGTGACCTTTTACTTTTACAAAATCTAAACCTCTGATTAATCCGGGAACCGGAGTTTCGATCTGGTCGATTGCTAAACGTCTTACTGGTCTGGTCAATTTCATGGCAGGATCACCAAGTAAATTTACTTTAAGATGATCAGGATAAGGTCCTCTGGTTTTTTTTGCATTTAAGTGCACATCTCCAAGTGTTTTAAAGTCATCACTATCAAGATCAAACATTTCATGGGTAAGAAGATCTGTAAATTCGATACCATAACCTACACCTAAAGCTCGGCTAGAGGTAATCATGGTTGCTGGTCCTCCTTGTTTTAGTTTCATAAACTGTTCTCCTGCAGAGAAGGTTGAAGGCTCATCCCAAAGTGTAAATTCACAAGTAATGGTTGATACAAAAGGAAAACGGCTATAAACATTCGTGAAATTATTAGAATTCTGAATTTCAGTAGTTGTTAAAACTCTTTCCTGAGCCCATCCGTTGATACCACCATGCCCGAAATAAAATAAATACAAACTGTTTCCTATGTCATTAGAAATTGCCTGATTTACCTGTGGATATCTTTGTCCACCTGCAGTACTTTGTGCTTGAAAACCATCCAAATAAAGTTTTCTTACATTGTATTCTTTTAACAAATTGCTTGCAGGGATTTCAAAAATATCTTTTAGAACATTATCCATAATGTTATGGAAAGGTTGACCGCCATCTCTGTCATCATCAACTACGAAATCCAACTTCATTTTCCATTCTCCAAAAGGAGTAGATTGTCCTGATAAAGAATTATAATAAGCCAATGTTTTATCAATCATATTTGCAGCTTCAGTAGGATTTCCGGCAGGAATTCTCCCAATGGGTAAATCGGGTAAATTAAATGCCACAGAAGAAACAGTCTGAGGTTTTGTCATTACAATATAATCGTCTGTAACATATGAGCCTACAAAATCTGCAGATTCTTCACTTTCATAGCTCGATACAACATTAGAATTATTGGCAACTCTGTTTTTATAATCATAAGATGCATCTCCTACAATCAAAACATATTTTAGACTTCCTGCAGGAGTATTCAGTTTTGTTATAAAGTCTCTTATTGCAGTAAGATCTCTGCTTCCGCTCCCAAATTCATTATAGATTTTATCTGTGTCAACAATTTCTACAGTGAAATTATTTTTTTGCTGATGATAATTGGCAATCCTCTGAGCCTGAGCCATCATTTGAGGAGTGGTAATAATTAAATAATCTATATTCTGAAGTGCAGAAATATTTTGGCTGTTGATTCTTCCAACAAACTGAGGAGAAAAAGCCGCGTCAGCACGAAATGCCACGAACTCGTTATTGAAATTAGGATCCGATGCATTGTATCCAAAGTTGAAACTTCCGCTTCCTGATGCTTTATTTACTCTTCTGTTCGCATTGGTAATATCTGTAACATCCCAAACTTGCTCCAGACTTCCAACATTCGAAATACTGAAACCATAATTGAAGTTTGATCCGCTTTCCAAAGAAAAATCACGGAAATTCATTTGTGAACCGTTGAATTTTAAATCTTCTTTATACTGAACTTCAACATAATCTAAATGAAATACACCGTTAGGATTAACCGAGATATCCGGAGTATAATTAATTGTTATGGTATTTCCGGAAAGGTTAGAAATCGTTCCTGTATATTTTGTTGGAAAGAAATCGTAGACATATCCCGGCTGATTGGCAGGTATTGCATACGAAACTGTATTCTGATTATTGAGATTAAAACTAATACTGTTTTGTTGTGATCTCCATCCGATAACTTGAGTTCTGTAACGAATAACATCTCCTCCCTGAATAGGCGAATTCAAATTAAATGTTACAGTTTTTGGAGTGGTAAAAGGTTGGTCTTCTACCCAGATTCTTCCCACTTTTACTAAGTTTTTCTGGTCATTATTAATGACTTGGTAATCGTCGTAACGCGAAATTAGATTAGTAGGCAGATTCGCATCAGAATTCTGAACTCTTTTTCCCGCACCTTTGTCGAAGTTTATATAATAATAAGATACATCTTCATAAATGTTTTTTACATTTTCGCTTCTATCGTTTCTTGTATCATTTCTTTTAAAACCTTTACCATTATTTTTGTTGTATAAATTATATCCATTAGGACCTTGGGCGTAGAAAAGGGCATAATCTCCATCATTCCAAACTCCATCATCTTCTCCTACTACCTGAATGGCATTTTCCTGCAAAGCACTGTATTTTACATCCTGATTAAATTCAGGCAGCATAATTCCTCCATTTCCGTAAATTCGGAAGTTTTTAGGATTAACGTTAGAGGGATTAATTCCATTGTCTCTCAAAAACTGACTGGTAATTTTAAAAATTCCCGATTTGTCTACTTTTATTTTATAAAATGTTCCGGTAGATAACGGGTTTTGCGTGCTTCCTACTTTACTTGCTAAAGAAGGAGGTGTGGAGCTGCTTTCAGAAATATCAAAAGAGGAAAGTTTTAAAATACTTCCTTTTACATTTTTAAATAAAGATACATATACACTTGCGAATCTTTCTCCCTCAGAGTAATAATAGTTAATTTCAGCTATATCTCTGTCCTGAATCAAATTTTTATCAAGATCATATAAATCTCTTGCAGAAACAGGTTCCCAATTCAAATTGGCAACACGAAGTTGTTTTTCTCCAACTTTTTGTGTATTTACTATAAAAATATTATTTTGGCTGTATGAAAAACCTTCATTTTTGAAATTCGGAAGATTCTTTTTCGTATCGCCAAAATCGTGAACTTTAGCGCCATTCCAATCTATGGAAATTCGCTGAGCCCAAGCGACTGATACAAAAGCAAATACAAATAAAAGCGTGATTTTTAGTCTCATGTTTGTTTTTGAAATTTTTGAATTACAAAATAAATGAAAATTTTATAATTAATTTACGATACCATAAAATTAATTTGTTAAGATTTTTCAAAAAAATCAAATCTTTATTTGATTTATTGAATAATTTATTTTTTCTTTGTACTTTGAATAATATTTATATCGACTATGAAAAAACTAAAGTTGTTTTCATTAATAGCATTGAGTTCTACACTTGCATTAACCAGTTGTGGCGGTTCGGGTACCAGCAAAGGCGGTGGTACTAAAAAATTTGTCAGCAAGACAGGTTGGAAACCAAACGAAAAACAGGGTTGGTTTTTTGCAGGAAAGCAACAAAAACAAAAAGGTTGGCCTGGAATGGTATATGTGGAAGGTGGAACTTTTACCATGGGATTAGTGAAAGATGATGTAATGCACGATTGGAACAATTCGCCTCGCAGAATGCAGGTAAGTTCGTTCTTTATCGGCGAAACTGAAATTACTAACTATGAATACCGCGAATACCTTACATGGTTGAAGTATGTATTCCCGCCAAGTGATCCAAGTTACAAAGAGATTTACAATGGTGCTTTGCCAGATACTCTTCTTTGGGATAACAAACTGTCTAGAAATGACCTTAATGAAACTTATTTCAGAGATCAAAATTATGATTATTATCCGGTAGTGGGAGTTTCTTGGACTCAGGCAAACAGATATTGTGAATGGTTGACAGACAGAGCCAACGAAAAGGCTTTAATGCAAGCAGGAATTATTTCAAAAGATTTGTATATTAACGAATCTAATAATCAGGGTGGCACAGCATTCAATATGGATAAATTCAAATCGAATGATCCAGAAATGCAAGGTTACATTAACGAGAAAAGATTACAGCAAAAATCTGGTATGAAAACTACCAACCAAAGATTGCTTGCTGCAAACAGATCTCCTTCTTCTGCAATGGTTTCTAAATTCAGACTTCCAACGGAAGTAGAATGGGAATTTGCAGCTTTGGGAATGGAGAAAAACAGAGAATACAACAACTATCTTGATAAAAAACCTCAGATAGAAATGTTGAGAAATAAAAAGGGAGAAATTTTAGCTAACTTTAAGCAAGGAAGAGGAGATTATTCTGGTACTGCTGGTTGGAAAAATGATGGTTCTGCTCAAACTTCAGATGTTAGACAATACCCTTCAAATAGTTTAGGTATATATGGTATGTTTGGTAACGTTGCAGAATGGACTGCCGATGTTTACAGACCAATTATTGATGAGGAAGCTAGTGATTTCAACTATTACAGAGGAAATATGCCACAGGCAATCGTAAGAAATGGTGACGGAACTTACAAAATGGTAGAAGAAGGAACTATTCAGTACGATACTTTAGCTGATGGAAGATTGGTTTATAAAAACTTACCAGGTCAGTTCGAAAGAAAAACTATTGCTGATTACAGAAACTATAGAGATGGAGACAGAATGTCTTCTCTAGATTATAGAAACGCAAGCGATTCTGCTGCTTCTTACGATATGTATAATTCTCCAAAAACTAAATTTATTGTTGATGCGAACGGTAGAGTTGTTTTACAGAAAGATACTAAAGAGAGAACTTCAGAAATCTCTAATGATATCAGAGTAGTAAAAGGTGGTTCTTGGATGGATTCAGCTTATTGGTTAGATCCGGGACAAAGAAGATTCAAAAGCCAGATTACTGCGTATGGATGGATTGGTTTCCGTGTTGCGCAAGATGCAAGAGCAAGCGATAAAGCTAGAACAAGAAGATAAAATATTTATCAAAATACTTTCAAAAAACCTCCCATATATTCGGGAGGTTTTTTATTTTTGAACCATTAATTTAAGCTGAAAAATTCGTTTTGAAAATATAGTTTAGCTTTTACTTAAACAGATCTACTTTATGAGCCCAGAACAGTTTTATCCTATATATTTAAAATCACAAAAAGTAACAATAGACAGTAGAAAAGTATCAGAAAATGATGTTTTTTTTGCCTTTTCAGGTGATAATTTTGATGCCGCTACGGTTGCTCTTAAAGCTGTTGAAGATGGTGCTCTTGCAGTAATTGTAGAAAATCAAAAGTTTGAAGATCACGATAAAAATATATTTTATGTTGATTCTACTTTAGAATTTTTGCAAGACTTAGCTGTTTTTCACCGCAGTCAACTTAGTATTCCTATTATCGGTCTTACAGGAAGTAATGGTAAAACAACAAGCAAAGAGCTTATTCATGCTGTTCTTTCGCAGAAGTATAATGTACAATATACGCAGGGAAATTTAAATAATCATATCGGTGTTCCGTTAACAGTGCTTTCTATTAAATCTGAACATCAAATGGCGGTTATTGAAATGGGAGCAAATCACCAAAAAGAGATTGAGTTTCTGTGTCAAATAGCAAAACCAAATATAGGTTATATTACCAATTTTGGAAAAGCTCATCTTGAAGGATTTGGAGGTTTCGAGGGCGTTATTAAAGGTAAATCTGAACTTTATGATTATATAAAAGAAAACAATCAGACTGTTTTAGTGAATGAAAATGATCCTATTCAAATTGAAAAAACTGCCGAATGTAATTTAAAAATAACTTTCGGAAAACCGGATTCTGATTATTATTTTACTCCATTTAATGAAGAACATTTTGTGGGTTTAAAATATCAAAATACTCATCTCCTCACAAAACTTACTGGAGATTATAACTTTACCAATGTTTGTGCAGCGACAAGTCTTGGGCTTCACTTTGGGGTAGATATTAATGAAATTAAAACTGCTTTAGAAGATTATACGCCGACCAATATGAGGTCTCAGATTGTGAAAAAAGACGGGAAAACTTTAGTTTTAGATACTTATAATGCTAATCCAAGTTCTATGACGGCTTCACTTCATAATTTTAAAACCTTTGAAGGTTCCAAAACCATTATCATTGGAGATATGTTGGAGCTAGGTGAAGAGAGCGAAAAAGAACATCAGGCAATTCTTAATCTCGCAGAAGAATTAGGGTTTGATGAAATTTTTACCGTAGGAAATCAGTTTAAGAAAATTAATAATTTTTCTTTGTCATTTCTATCTACTCAGGATTTAATAGAGTATCTCAAAAATAACAAAATTATGTCTGATAATATTTTGCTGAAAGGTTCCAGAGGAATTGCATTGGAAAAGTCGATTGATTTTTTATAGCTTTCTGCTGACAGACAGTTGTCGTAAATCATTATTATCTTTGATGAATAAATTTTACCACAATGAGCTACTGTTCCGTTATAGAAAATATGCAGCCTGAAAGCAGGAAATTATTACACAAAAACTATCATGATTATTTTTATGGATTTCCTATTCATGACGATAATGAGTTATTCGGCAGACTTATTATGGAAATTAATCAGGCAGGTCTTAGCTGGGAAACTATTTTAAAGAAAGAAGAAGGCTTCAGAGCTGCTTATGATAATTTTAATATTCAAAAAGTAGCTGCTTATAATGAAAATGATCGTGAAAGGTTGTTGCAAGATTCCGGCATCATTAGAAATAAACTTAAAGTAAATGCGGCTATCGAAAATGCAAAGACGATAGTCGAACTTCAAAGAGAATTTGGTTCTTTCGAAAAATGGCTCGATTATCATCATCCGAAAACGTTGCCGGAATGGATGAAATTGTTCAAAAAAACATTCAAATTTACCGGTGGAGAAATTGTAAATGAATTTTTGATGAGTATTGGCTTTCTTAAAGGAGCACATTCTGAAAACTGTCCGATAAATCATGAAATTTTCAAGCATAATCCAAAATGGAAGTAATTTTCAATTAATATTTACTGTTGATATATTAATGAAAACTTAATATTTCTGCTCAAATTAGTTTATATACCGTAATTACTTTTGCGGCACAATATAAAACTACATGAAAAAAACATTACTATCTATGCTTTTGTTGGCTGGATTAACTGCATGCAGAGAAAATGAAGCAAGTATTACCGATGACAATAAGGATATAAATTATTCTAAACTTCCACAGGAATTTCCGTTTACTACAATGGCTACAATTAATGGTGTAGATGTTATTAACGGAGGATATGGTTCTGGTGCGGCTGCACATCCTACAAGGAAAGGCGAATTTTATGTTATCACCGATCGTGGTCCTAATACAGATTATCTTAATGGTAAAAAATTCTTAGTTCCGAATTTCACTCCTACCATTATGCATTTCAAGATTAATGCAGATGGAAATATAGAAGTAATAAAATATATCAAACTGAAAAATCCTTCCGGACAGCTTATTACAGGTCTACCAAATCCTGTTGGAATGGGAAGTACAGGTGAAGTTGCTTATGATGCGAACGGAAATGTTTTGGGCACAGACAATTATGGATTAGATAGCGAAAGTATTGTTGCAGCTCAGGATGGTACTTTTTGGGTTTCAGATGAGTACGGACCGCACATCGTTCATTATAGTGCAGAAGGTGTGGAGATGGAAAGAATCAGTCCGATTGGGGTAAATACTGGTACTAGAAAATTACCTGCCGTTTTAGCTAAAAGAAGACCAAACAGAGGTATGGAAGGACTTTGTATAACTCCAGACGGTAAAACTTTAGTGGGAACTATGCAGTCTATGATGTATGCGCCGAGCAAAAATCTTGCTACCAACAAAACACTTACAAGAATTGTTACTTTCGATATAGCAACAGGTCAGACGAAGCAGTTTCTTTATCAGCAAGATGGCGGAGCGTCAGATTCAGTTTGCGATATCACGGCTTTAAGCAATACAGAATTTTTGGTTATCGAAAGAGATGGTAATTTTGGTTCTCAGGGAGGTATTAAAAAAGTGTACAAAATCAATATTTCCGGTGCTTCAGATGTAAATGGATCTGATATCAGCGCGGTAGACGGATTAAAAATAAACGGTAAAACTTTAGAACAATCTACTTGGAGCGAAATTGCGGCAGCAGGATATCAACCGGTTTCTAAAACTCTTGCAGTAGATTTGGTTTCTAAATTAGGATACGAACACGATAAGTTTGAAGGAATAGTTTATTTAGGAAATAAAAAACTAGCTGTATTTAATGATGATGATTTTGGAATTGTAGATGATGGAAACGGAAATCCTAAAGCTAAAATTCTTCCAAAAACAGGAAAGACGGATAAAGGTACAATGTACGTTGTGGATATTCAATAATATTGAATTTTTAGAAAAATATGACTCGGTGGTATTGTATAATATCACCGATTTTTTTTAAGATAAATTTGAAATTTAGAATAATAAAGAATTAATAAAAATTAGAAGAAAAATATTTCAAAAAAAGGAATAGTAAAGAAATTTGAACAAATATTATTAGGCATTTTATAGAAAAAATGCGTGTTGTACGTATCTATGTGGTATTTAAAGTTTTTAAAGCAAAAATCGTGCTAAATTTGGTTCAAATCAAAAAAATATAGTAAATTCGTTTTAAATTACAAATAATACACACAAAGTAAGATATGTTAAAACAACATTTACAACTTAAATTAGGACAAAAGCTTGCCCCGCAGCAAATTCAGCTGATGAAGTTGATTCAGCTTCATACGTTGGAATTTGAAGAAGAGCTGGAAAGAGAGTTGGAAGAAAATCCCGCACTTGAAATTGCCAAAGAAGATAATTCGGATGATGAATATTCTTCATTGGACGAGTCTTATGAAACCGAAGGAACAGAAAGCATAGAAACCGATTTCGATGTAAATGAATATCTTTATGATGATGAACCAAGTTACAAAACGGCGTCCAGCAATTATTCTGCAGATGATGAAGATTTTGATAATGAAAGTCTGCTAACAGAAGGGCAGTCTTTATACGATTATCTGATGGAACAGATTAATCTTGTTAATATTTCTGATGAAGATCTTAAAATCGCAGAATACATCATCGGAAATCTAGATACAGACGGTTATTTAAGACGTGAAATAAAATCTATTGTTGATGATTTAGCGTTTTCTCAAGGGATTTATACAACTCAGGAACGAGTAGAAGATATTTTAGAAAATTATATTCAGAAGCTGGATCCGCCCGGTGTAGGAGCAAGAGGTTTGCAGGAGTGTCTTTTACTTCAGATAGAAAAAAAAGTAAGTTCTGATAAAGCTGTTTCTTTGGCAGCCAATATTTTAAGATTTCAGTTTGATGCTTTAACTAATAAGCATTATAATAAAATCATTCAAAAATACGATATTGAAGAAGAGGATTTGAAAGCTGCTTTGGACGAAATTTCTAAACTATCTCCTAAAGTAGGCGGAAATTTTGATACTCAAACCATTACCATTAATCAGGAAATCATTCCGGATTTTGTTATTCAGGTGAAAGATGGGCAGGTAATTCCTTTACTCAATAGTAAGAATGCTCCAACTTTGCGTGTTTCTGAAGAATATAAAGATATTTTAACTACTTATTCTCACGATAAAAATTCTTCTGAACACAAACAGGCTGCATTGTTCATTAAACAAAAACTGGATGCTGCGAAATGGTATATTGATGCCATCAACCAAAGACAAAATACTTTATTGCAGACCATTACGGCAATTGTGAAATTTCAGCATAATTATTTTATTACCGGTGATGAAAAATCTCTAAGACCTATGATTCTTAAAGATATTGCAGATATTACAGGTTTTGATATTTCTACTATTTCCAGAGTGGTAAAAAGTAAGTATGCAGATACTCCAAACGGAATTATTTATTTGAAAGATCTTTTTTCTGACAGTCTTACCAATGATGATGGAGAGGAAGTTTCTACCAAAGAAATTAAGAATCATCTTCAGGAGGTTATTAGTAAAGAAAATAAAAGAAAACCACTTACCGATGATGCATTGGTGGTAATTCTTAAAGAACAGGGCTATAATATTGCAAGAAGAACTATTGCTAAATATCGAGAACAGCTTAATATTCCGGTGGCAAGATTAAGAAAAGAACTCTAACAAATAAAAAACTCGAATCCTCTAAAGATTCGAGTTTTTTATGTTAATTTTCGTAGATAACGTACTTACTTCTTATTTTGGAAAACTTTTCAAGATCAGATTTCCAGGAAGCTTTTATTTCTTTTAAAGATTTTCCTGCAATTATTTGTTTTCTGAGTTCATCCGAACCTGCAAGTTTATCAAAAAACAGGTTTTTCAGGAAAAAATCCTGTTGAGGATTTTTATAATTTTTATATGCTTTTAAAAGCCATTCTAAATTTAATTCATGTAATGGTTCAGGATAATTTGACAGATTTTCTCCATAGCACATAAGGCCGTTTAAAAAAGGATCTTTTGCTCCATAGTTAGGCTTTGGTGTGAACTGATAAGGCAAATTTTTAGTCCACGGAGATCCATAAATCTGAAAAGGAAAATCGGTACCACGACCTACAGAAACTTGTGTTCCTTCAAAAAAACATAAACTTGGGTAAAGATTAATCGCTTTATCGTTCGGTAAGTTGGGAGAAGGTTTTTCGGAAATAGGATAACGTTTATTTTTAAAATAATTTTTCAAGGGAATTAAAGTGTATTTAGCCTGAATTCCATTTTTCAGCCACTTTTCCCCATTCACCATTTTTCCGTATTCGCCAATAGTAAGTCCGTACACAGCCGGAACTTCGTGCATTCCTACAAAACTTTCCCATTTTTTCTTGAGAACAGGTCCGTCAATATATCCGTCATGAGGATTCGGTCTGTCCAGAACCATTATTTCGACATTATTTTCGGCTCCGGCTTCCATTAAATAAGTAAGGGTAGAAATATAGGTGTAAAATCTAACTCCAACATCCTGAATATCAAAAATAACCAAATCTATCCCTTTTAATTGCTCTGGTTTAGGTTTTTTATTATTTCCGTAAAGAGATATAATAGGAATTCCTGTTTTGGTATCCACACCGTTTTTCACCTTTTGTCCTGCATCTGCATCTCCACGAAAACCGTGTTCAGGTGCAAAAATGGCTTTAATAGAAACATTGTTTTTTACCAAAAAATCTACAAGGTGAGTTTTATCCTTCAATAAACCAGTCTGGTTGGTGACAATCCCAATTGTTTTGTTTTTTAAAAGAGGTAAATATATTTCTGGCTGATCTGCTCCGGTCTTAAATTCTTGAGCGTTTGTCTGAGAATAATATCTATTGAATATCCCTAAAAAAATTAGGCAAATAAGAACGAATGTTTTATTTTTGAAATTAAAATTCATAGGCTTGAAGTTTCCATTATATTTCTCCCGAAAAATAGCGTTTTCCAAAGATAACAAAAATAACCTTTCTAGGGTGATCATCTTTATTGGCAGGCTTTCTGTAGCTTTAGGGGTTATTGTATCGCTCATTACGGTTTCTACCGGTTTGGGTTCCAAAAAAGCAATAAAAGAAAGGTTAGGGGATTTCAGCGGACATGTTACCATAAAATCTACCCAGTCGAATTCTTCTTACAATACATCAGTATTGGATAATGCAGGATTAGACATAAAAAAAATACAATCTCTTCACGATGTGGCTTCTGTACAGAAATATGCGATGGTAACAGGGATTATGCGGAATGAACATAGCTTTTTCGGTGTTATTTTCAAAGGAGTAGGAAAAGATTTTGATAGTTTGAGATTCAAAAAGTTTCTTATTGCTGGGAAAACTCCCTTTTTTGATGGTGATGGCTATAATAATGGCGTTGTAATATCAGAAAAAATTGCAAATGATCTTCATTTAAAAGTGAAAGACAGCATTGTAACCGTATTTTCGAAAGCGGATCAAAAACCAATCTACAGAAAATTTGAAGTTACAGGTATTTTTAAGACAGACATAAAGATGATTGACGATCAGTTTGTGATTGGAGACATCAACCATGTAAAAAGAATTCTGGATATGAAGCCTGAAGAAATTGGAGGGCTTGATATTTTCTTCAAGAATATTAACGATGTAGATGAAGATTTTCCTCAAGTAGAAAAATATATAGGCTATAAAAATTATGCTGAAAAAGCAACAGATAAATATCCGCAGATTAACGATTGGATTGGTCTTTTCGATACCAATATGGGGATTATTATTTCTATCATGCTTCTTGTTGTCATTATCAATATCATTATGGTGTTGCTGATTCTTATCATCGAACGAACCAATTCTATTGGCTTGCTTAAAACCTTAGGAGCGACAAACGGACAAATTCGAACAACATTCATCAATTATACATTAATTATCATGATTCCCGGACTTCTATGCGGAAATATTATAGGTTTAGGGCTTCTTTTTGCACAAAAGTATTTCGAAATCATCAAACTAAATCCTGAAAACTATTATGTAAGTGTTGTACCTGTAGATCTCAATCCGTTGGTTATTATCTGTATTTCTGTCGGAATTCTTATTATTTCTGGGATGGCTTTGGTAATTCCGAGTTATCTTATCAGTAAAATATCTCCGGTTAAAGCCATTAAATATAATTAAAAATCATCTTTATCGATCAATATTTTAATGAGTTTAAAGTATTGATGGTAAATGAATGTTTTAGCAAATTACAATAAACTTAAATTGAGTTTAAGTTATAAAGCCGTATCTTTGCCGCGTTTATAAAAATGTTTATGAAATACGCAGAAAATATACTCGAAACCATTGGAAATACGCCTCTTGTGAAACTTAATAAAGTTCTTGGTGAAGATTTTCCCGCATTGGTTTTGGCAAAGATAGAAACCTTCAATCCAGGAAATTCTGTTAAAGACAGAATGGCACTTAAAATGATTGAAGATGCCGAAAAAGACGGTAGATTGAAGCCGGGAGGAACAATTATTGAAGGTACATCAGGAAATACAGGTATGGGGCTTGCTTTAGCTGCTATTATTAAAGGATACAAATGTATTTTTGTTACCAATTCTAAACAGTCTAAAGAAAAATGTGATATTCTTCGTGCTGTTGGTGCAGAAGTTATTGTTTGTCCTACAGATGTAAAGCCTACAGATCCGCGTTCTTATTATTCCGTATCGAAAAGATTGGCAAAAGAAACTGAAAACGGATGGTATGTAAACCAGTACGATAATTTATCCAACAGAACGGCTCACTACGAATCTACTGCACCAGAAATCTGGGAGCAGACTGAAGGAAAACTTACTCACTTTTTAGCGGGAGCAGGAACTGGTGGAACGGTTACAGGTTGTGGAATGTTCTTTAAAGAGAAAAATCCTAATATTAAAGTAATTGGAGTTGATACGTATGGATCAATTCTAAAAGAAATTCACGAAACAGGAGAAATTCACCTAGAAAATGCATATTCTTACATAACAGAAGGTATTGGTGAAGATATTTTACCGGAAAACTACGATATGTCTGTTATAGATCATTTTGAGAAAGTTACCGATAAAGACGGAGCAATTTATGCAAGAAAACTGGCAAAAGAAGAGGGGATTTTCTGCGGATATTCTGCGGGGAGTGCTATTGCTTCGCTAATCCAGATGAAAGACCAGTTTACAAAAGACGATGTTATTGTTGTTTTACTTCACGATCACGGTTCGCGATATGTGGGTAAGATTTATAGTGACGACTGGATGAAAGAAATGGGTTGGCTAGACTAATCTTTCAAAATAAATATTTTAAAAACTCAGAGCGGCGACTCTGAGTTTTTTTGTTTATAAATTAACTCTTAAAACATCATTTAATAAGATAGGAAATTGATGAAGGAATTGAAAGAAAAAACCTCCCGAAAAGGAGGTTTAACTGTAATTTAGTTGGAATAACTGCTTAATTCTTCTTTTTTAGAATTGTAAATCTTGTATTCCAGATACTTAAAAGAATCTCTTGGGATAATGTTAACCCATTTTCTGTATTTTAAAAACCATTTCATTTGGATGCTTTTCAAACCTTTGGTAAGATAAGCCTCTACGAAAGGATGTACATGTAAGAACAGTTTGCCTTTCTCTTTTTGCATAATGGTTCTAATGGTTTCACCCATTCTTTCCACAATAACGATAGGAGCAACAATTTCTCCGTCTTTATTGGGGTTTTCTTCTTTGGTATCAATTTGTTTTTCGGGACGGTTTCTCTGTCTTGTAATTTGTATCAGTCCAAATTTGCTTGGAGGTAAAATTTTATGACGGGCTTTGTCCCTGCTCATTTCTGTACGGAAATGCTCGTAAAGATCTTTTCTGTGATCCGGGTTTGTCATATCAATAAAATCTACGACAATAATACCACCCATATCACGAAGACGAAGTTGTCTTGCTATTTCTGTTGCTGCCATTTTGTTCACGTTCAGTGCGTGTTCTTTATTGGCAGTATTTCCGGCAGTAATGTTATTTCCGGAATTAACGTCGACGACGTGCAGTGCCTCTGTGTGTTCTATCACAAGATAAGCACCTTTAGAACTGGGAATATTAACGTGTTTTCCGAAGCTTTGTTTAAGCTGTTTTTCAACGTTATAATATTCGAGTAGAGGAATGTGAGAGTCATAAAACTGAACGATATTTTTACGTTCAGGAGCTATAACTTCCAGATAGTTTTTCATTTCATTTACCATCTGTTCATCATCACAGATGATATTTACAAAATCTTGGTTAAAGTTATCTCTTAGAATAGATGAGGCTTTGTCGTCCTCACTCAGAACTTTAGACGGAACTTTATTTTTCTGAATATTTTTAAAAGTATTTTCCCACTTCTGAATCAGCTGATTCATATCATTGTGAAGATCTGCTACTTTTTTTCCTTCTGCCACTGTTCGGATAATGACGCCAAAACCTTCAGGTTTTATGCTGTTAATGAGAGTGCGAAGTCTTATTTTTTCTTCAGAACTACCTATTTTCTTAGATATAGATACTTTGTTGTCGAAAGGTATCAAAACCAAAAAACGGCCGGTAAGAGAAATCTGTGTAGATATTCTTGGTCCTTTGGTAGAAATAGGCTCTTTGGTAATTTGTAATAAAACGATATCATCTTTTGCAATGATTTTGTCGATGGTTCCGTTTTTATCAATTTCCGGCTGAATTTCAAAGTTTTTCAGGCTGGAAGTCGTTTGTTTTTTCGAAACGGTATCTTTCAGAAATTTTCTATACGTGAGATACTGTGGTCCTAAATCCTGGTAATGCAGAAAAGCATCTTTATCGTAACCGATATTTACAAAAGCTGCATTAAGATTAGGAGCGAGTTTTTTTACTTTTCCAATAAATAAATCTCCTACTACAAAATCATTTTTGTCTTCTTCCTCATGAAGTTCACATAGTCTTCCGTCCTCCAGCAAAGCAATCTTTGTAAGATCATCTTCATACGAAACTATTAGTTCTTTCTTCATTGTTAAAATTAAAGATAAAAAGATTGATAAAATTAAGATTTTTTTTAGCTCTTAATTTTTTTTAACTTATTTACATAACAAAATATAGTCGGTGGATATTAAAAATAAATCGCACCAACTATATTATTATATTAAAAACCTCTTGCGAGATTATTTTTTCTTATGTCTGTTTGCTCTTCTTCTTTTCTTTCTTTTGTGGGTTGCTACCTTGTGTCTTTTTCTTTTCTTTCCGCTTGGCATAATGTTAATTTTTTAGTAAATCGTTAATATTAATTTTTTATTTTACTGCAACTTTTGTCTTAACTTTCTCCACAAAAGATTTTGATGGTTTGAAAGCAGGAATATTGTGTGCAGGAATTTCTATTGCAGTGTTTTTAGAGATGTTTCTTCCCGTTTTAGCTGCTCTTGTTTTCACTATGAATGATCCAAATCCTCTTAAGTAAACATTATCTCCGTTGTACATAGAAGTTCTTATCTCCTGCATAAAAGCTTCTACAACTTTCTGTGTTTCATTCTTTTCGGTCCCCAATTTATTTGAGATGGTGTTTACCAATTCTGCCTTTGTCATTTCCTTTGTAAATTTTAAATTTTAGGTGTGCAAATTTAGTTAAAAAAATTGAATAGTAACAAATTAACCACTAAAATATTTTACTTAAATCGCTGACAATTTTATGTTTAGTATTATTCTATGCTCTTCCAACACTCGAATCATTAATATATGAAGCACTGAAGTATCTTTAAATCTAAAATAAAAAGCCGAAACATACTCGTAACGGCTTCCAAATATAATGATAATTTTTATACTATTTTTTCATTCCCGGAGGATAATTTGCCATAATTTCAGACATAATCTGAGGGATTTGTTTTTGTTTTGCAGCAGGTCTGTCTACAGAGATACCGCTTCCTATACCTTGCCAAACAAGTTTTTGGCTCTGTGCATCAATCATATCTACAATAATGGCACCTTCGTTATAATTGCTTGTCCAAGTACGGTTCATGCCGATTCCCCAGCCGAATCCGCCTCCCCATCCCCACATTCCGCCAGGATTGGATGTGTTGATATCGGTAATCTTTTTATGATTTGCTTTTACATTGATGATTAAATCTGGAGTATTTGAGGATGAAAGACCTTTCATCTGGAGTTGTTTGGATAACTCATTCAAAACTCTGTCTTTATCGATGTCATTCAGTTTCAGATCATCAATTCTTAGTTTGTAAGTTTTATAAGTAGAGAAGTTAGCAGTTTGTGCATAATCGGATTGTACTCTGAAAGGGCTGCAAGAACTTAATCCTAAACTTGCTGCAAGCAAAATAAAAATATATTTTTTCATTGTATCTATTTTTTAATGTTTTTTGTAAATGTATCGGTTTTTTTGTCGTAACCGTAAGGGCAGTGTTTGCAGCCGTTCTTACAGCAATAACCTCTTTTTAAATGAAACTTTTCTGTGAAAACTTTATATCCCTGCTCATTATAGTAAAAGTCTTCATGCTCTTTGATGTCAAAATTTGCCATAAGTTAAATCAAAACTTTTATATTTGTTATTATGATAATTGTGTGCCAATTCCTCCTCAAAAATACAAAAATAAACGGCATTACCCTTTATCCTTTTATTTTAATTAGAAAACCCGAAGATAAAAGGAATAAAGTTCTTATTAACCACGAGAAAATTCATCTTAGGCAACAGCTTGAGCTGCTTATTGTGTTCTTTTACGTGTGGTATGTTGTAGAATATTATTATCATTATTTTAAATTGAAAAATGAATATCAGGCATACAAATCTATTTCGTTTGAAAGAGAAGCATATGCTATGGAACACGATATTAATTATTTAAAGAACAGGAAGTTGTGGTCTTTTTGGAAGTTCAGAAGGATTTAACAAGGGTAAAATGATTTTAAGTTTTGTTTAACGTTCAGATATTCATTCAATTCAAATAAAATAAAGAAATTTGTAGTGATGAAAATTCCAGATATTCATATTCCAATCGTAGAGATTCCTACAGAAAAAAACGTAAAACTTTTTATGAAAAGAGAGGATCTTATTCATCCTTATATTTCTGGCAATAAGTTTTGGAAGCTTTTTTGGAATGTTAACCAGTATTTGGAACATCGACCCCAAAACTCACTTATTATAACATTTGGAGGAGCTTTTTCTAACCATATTTCTGCGGTTGCAGCTTTTGGGAACTTATATGGCGTGAAAACTTTAGGTATTATAAGAGGAGAGGAGCTGGAGCAAAAATGGATGCATAATCCTACTTTGCTTTCTGCTAAAAGAAACGGGATGAATCTGAAATTTGTTACTCGTGAAGATTACCGGTATAAAGATAAGCTTACCTTTTTTTTGCAGCAGGAATTTCCTGAAGCATTAATTATTCCCGAAGGAGGAACAAACCATAGTGCTGTAAAAGGTGTTAAAATGATGCTGAATGAGCATACAAAAGATTTTGATTATCTTTGCACAGCAGTTGGAACGGGTGGAACAGTTGCTGGAATTGCGGAATTTTGTGAGTATGGGCAGAAAGTGATCGGTTTTAAGGTTGTGCAAGATGACTCTCTTGAGAATAGAATTTCTGAACTTACCACAAAAAATAATTATCATTTAATAGACGCATCTTTAGGTGGTTACGGTAAATTGAATGAAGAAAATGTGCGTTTTATTAACGATTTTAAAGCGAAATACAATATTCCTTTAGATCCGGTTTATACAGGAAAAATGATGCAGAATGTTTTTGAGATGATTAATGAAGGCTATTTTCCCGAAGGAAGCAAGATTTTATGTTTTCATACAGGAGGTCTGCAGGGAATTGAGGGAGCCAATATGCTTTTGGAAAAGCAAAACAAAACTGTAATTGTATAATTTTATAATGAAATTTTGCTGTGTAATTTGTTCGAAATCAATAGTTAAGTGATTGTATTGTAATTTAAGTTTTCAAACTTTTATATGGTTTTTATCTCATCAAAAAAATAGAAAAATGAAAAGACTTTTCTCATTGGTAAGCCTTTTAGTTTTATCAAAATTTTCAGCTCAAACTTGGGCTACAGAAGATCAGTACATTCAGAAATTTGCACAGTATGCTGTGGAAGAAATGGAAAAATATAAAATTCCGGCTTCTATAACCCTTGCACAAGGACTTTTGGAAACAGGAGGTGGGCAGAGCAGACTTGCACAGGAAGGCAAAAATCACTTCGGAATAAAATGTAAAGAAGATTGGGTTGGTAAAACCATGAAGCATACCGACGATGCTCCCAATGAGTGTTTCAGAGTGTATGATGATCCGAAACAATCCTACGAAGATCACTCAGTTTTTCTGGCAACAAGAAAATATTATACAAAACTTTTCGAGCTGGATATGAAAGACTACAAAGCATGGGCTCATGGTCTTAAAAAAGCAGGCTACGCTACAAATCCACGATATGCATCTATTTTAATCGGAAAAATCGAAAAATACAAACTGTATGAATTCGATGATGTTAATTCTAAGGAGGTTCTGTATGCGGTTCTGAAAAAATATCCTGATTTGAAAGATGACAGAACTTTCATGGCAAGATTAGAACCCGCAAAACAAGTAAAAGAGATAAAGAAAATATCCGAACCTGTTACTGTGAAAGTTCCTTATAAAGCGACTTCTTATGCAGAACAAAAGAAAAGGGTAGAAAAAATTAAAAAAGAAGAAACTCTCAATACTATTTTAATTAAAACCCATCCCAATGATGGTTTAAGATATGTCGTAATTCCAGAAGAAACTAATGTGAAATTTATTGCAGATAAATTCAGAATCAGCGAAAGTAAAATCATGAAGTGGAATGAGCTTGAATCTGATTTACTTAAAAAAAATGCCATAGTTTTTCTTGAATCTAAAAATTCTGAAGGTAATACACCTACTTACAAAGCAGAATTTGGTGAAAATATGTACGATATTGCCCAGAAATTTGGCATTAAACTCAATAAACTGTATGCTAAAAATAGAATGAATGAAGGACAGAAGCCTTTAGCAGGACAAGTCATCTATTTAATTGATAAAAAACCAAGAAACTAATTATTGCTGAAAGTTTAACATCTTACAACGAGATTGTTAGACTTCTAAACAACTGAATATGAAATACCAGAGAAGTTCAGCTTTATTCAACGAAGCTAACCAATATATTCCGGGGGGAGTAAATTCTCCTGTTCGTGCGTTCAAATCTGTGGGAGGAGTTCCTGTCTTTATGAAATCTGCAAAAGGTGCCTATCTTACCGATGCAGACGAAAATATTTACATAGATTATATCAATTCGTGGGGACCTGCAATTTTGGGGCATACGCATCCTGAAGTTTTAGAAGAACTGAAAATTCAGGCAGAAAAAGGGTTTTCCTTTGGTGCTCCTACCGAATTGGAAACAGAAATCGCAAGATTTATTACAGAAAATGTTCCGAATATCGATCAGATAAGAATGGTATCTTCTGGTACGGAAGCATGTATGAGTGCGGTGAGATTGGCAAGAGGTTTTACGGGACGCGATAAGATTATCAAATTTGAAGGTTGCTATCACGGTCATTCAGATTCTTTTCTTATTAAAGCCGGAAGCGGTGCGGTAACTTTTGGAAATCCCAATTCTCCAGGGGTAACACAGGGTACTGCCAAAGATACTCTTTTAGCGAGATACAATGATATACATCAGGTTGAGGTTTTGTTTAAAGAAAACCCTGAGGAAATTGCTGCGATCATCATTGAACCTGTTGCAGGAAATATGGGATGTGTACTTCCAGAAAATGATTTTCTTCAAAAATTGAGAAAACTATGTGATGAAAATGGAACATTACTGATTTTTGATGAAGTTATGACTGGCTTTAGACTTGCTTTTGGCGGAGCTCAGGAGCTTTTTAATGTAAAAGCAGATTTGGTTACTTACGGAAAAGTTATTGGTGGTGGACTTCCTGTTGGTGCTTTTGCCGCAAGAAACGAAATTATGGATTGCTTGGCTCCTAAAGGTGCTGTTTATCAGGCGGGAACATTAAGTGGGAATCCTTTGGCAATGAGAGCCGGTTTGAAAACTTTACAGATTATTAAAAATGATTCTGATTTTTTCAACAGACTTGCAAAAACAACAGAAGTCTTAGATACTGAAATTGCAAAAATTTTAAATGAAAAAGGAATTGCTCATAAAATCAACAGAAAAGGTTCTATGATGTCGGTTTTCTTCGATACTGAAGGAGTTTCCAATTTTGATGATGCTCAAAAAGCGAACCATGCACAATTCAACAGATTCTTCCATCACATGCTGAATAACGGAGTTTATCTTCCGCCAAGTGGCTATGAAACGTATTTTATAAGCGATGCTATTCAGGATGAAGAAATCAACAAAACCTTAGAAGCGGTAAGGAAATTTGAAAATTAAATAAAAAGGGATGAAAAATTAATTTCATCCCTTTTTTTATCGTGTTTTGAAAAGTTTTATCTTGTCATTGAGCTCTTGCAGCATTTCTGGATTAATAACACCACTTTCCAAATCGAAATTTTCGTAAAATTTTGGAAGTGAATAGGTTTCTTTAACCCAAATTCCGCAATAGAAAAAAAAGAGTATTTTAGTATTCTAATATCCAACTGCGTAGCAGTAGAAAAAAATAAGCGATGAAATTCGATCTATCCTTTACCAATAAAGAGATTAC
>NZ_JADQBD010000070.1:0-14815 GCF_017808115.1 Chryseobacterium sp. RR2-3-20
GCGGGAGGAAGGGATAATTGAAAGATTTGTCACATTTAGCCGCCGCTGCTTTTTCGTATTGATTTTTTTCTTAATTTAACAATCCGAAAAAAGCATCGGCTCCACGCAGTCTAAATTGAACTTTTCGTTCCATTTTGCCCGCACTTCGCCAATACTTTTTCCGTTACAAGCAAGCCTAACGCCCGACATCTCAGCAAAAATTCGACAGTAAAAAAAGACAAACTGCCAACGCTTCATAAAATTAAAAGAGGTGCAAACCAACACACAAAGTCAACGCTTTTGCACCACATTTAATTTTATCCCAACGCACCCGAGCCCACCCACCGCCCAAATTCTGACTGAAATTTTGCTAAAAACTTTGGCATCAGAAACAGAATGACTAAATTTGCCAAAAGTGTCAAGAAATAAATTTCAAGATTATGAAAGAAACATTTGGCGAATACATTCACAAACTAAGAGTAGATAATGGCTTGACATTAACTAAGCTTGCTGCTGCTTTAGATATAGACCAATCTACCCTATCAAAAATTGAAAACGGGAAAAGAAATATTCCGTCTGAAATAATACCCAAACTTTCATCATTTTTCAATCTTGACTTAAAAAGATTAGAACACGAATATTTAAGCGAAAGAATTGCAGAACTGATTTATCCGCAGGAAGAAACCCAAAAGCTTTTTTTAGCTGCCGAGGAAAAAGCAAAATATATGAGAATTAAAAACCAACAACAAAGTTCACTCAAGTTTTAACTATGGTAGGAGCATCACTATTTTCAAGTGCAGGCATAGCAGAAACTTACTTTGAAGAAGTAGGAATAAATATTGTTGCCGCTAATGAACTGGTTCAGGAAAGAGCCGAATTATATCAGGCATTATATCCCAATTCAAAAATGATTGCAGGAAGCATTTTAGACGAAAATGTTTTTAAAACACTCGTAAAAAACACTCCCGAAAAATTAGATTTTTTAATTGCTTCACCGCCTTGCCAAGGAATGAGCGTTGCAGGAAAAAACAGAAATATTGAGCAAATGCTCAGTGATGAAAGAAATTATCTTGTTTTCAAGATTATTGATTTTATTAAACTAAAATCGCCTGACTTTGTGTTGATTGAAAATGTCCCGACATTTTTCAAATTGGTTTTGCCTTACAAAAGGCAACAATTAAAAGTAGTTGAAATTCTAAATCTTCTTTTTGGTAAAGAATATAATATTGAAGCAAATGTTTATGATGCAGCTGAATTTGGTGTTGCTCAAAGACGAACAAGAGCAATTATAAAATTGTATCGAAAAGGTAAAAAATGGGGACAACCAATAAAATCTGAAAAGCAAATAACCGTAGAAGAAAAAATTGGTTTTTTGCCAAGTATTGAAGCAGGACAAAAATCAAATGTTAAATGGCACTTTGCTCGAAAACATTCGGACAGTCACATTCAATGGATGAAGCACACGCCAACAGGACAAACTGCATTTGAAAACAAAAAATATTTTCCTGTAAAACCAAATGGAGAAAAAATCAAAAGCTATAATACATCGTACAGACGAATTAATTGGGACGAACCAGCACCAACAATTACGATGCGTAACGATGCAATCAGTTCACAACTGAATGTACACCCGGGCAGAAAATTGAAAAACGGAACGTATTCTGATGCAAGAGTTTTGACACCGTTAGAACTGATGTTGTTGTCGTCTTTGCCACAAGACTGGAATATTCCCGACAACACACCCGAATTGCTTATTAGAAAATGTATTGGCGAATGTATTCCGCCTTTGCTCATTAAAAATATTGTTGCCCAAATAAACCGATAGTATGACTTTAAGAATTAACAGTAAGAAATGGATTTTGTACCGACACACAAGGGATTTTGATAAACTTTGTGTTGTTGCTGAATTTTTGAAGTCATACACCAAAACAGGAATTTCAACAGATGAGAAAGCGCAATTAAATTTAAAGTTGCGTGAATTGGGAATGTACAATGAACGAAACCCCGAATTACCGCTTGATGCGATAAATCACAAAATCAATCAGCTTTCGTATTATATGTTTGGCTACCAAGCCAAAGTTGACGGACAAGATAGATTTTTGTTTAGTCCGCTTGGCAACTTGTTTTTGAAACACGTTGAAGATAAAGAAAAAACGGCTAAAATATTTCTTGCAATGCTTTGGGCTGTTCAATATCAACACCCACACAGCGGAACAGATAGCGAATTTCAGCTTTATCCGTTTCGGTTGATTTACAAATTACTTTCAGAGCCAAAACTTTCAAATAAACTTTACGCTTTCGAGGTAGCTTATTCAGTTGTTTTTCTGAAAGAAGCAACCAAAACAACTTACAAAGAATTGGTAAATGAATTATTGGAATTACGCAAACTTTCAGATGAACAGCTTATACAAAAATTTCAAGAAGACAGACACGCCTTAGTAAATTCGGCTTATGAGTGGGATTATTATGTTTCCAGTTTGTTTGAAAGTGCAGGTGTTTTGCACAAAAAAGACGGAGTTGTGATTACCAAATTACAACACGGCAACACAAACACTTTCCGAAAAATAACCCGAAACGAGATTTCAATTCCCCAAAATTTAAAATCGTTAGTTGAGCAATTAGAAAACGAATATTCGTTTTTAGAGAAACCTTTATTGCTCAATGACCCTGAACGTTTGAAATTAGACGTTGTAAAAGAGATATACAGTTTCTACCCAAAAACACTTTTGGTTGAAATAGATGAAGCCGTTGACGATTTCAAACTTGAATTGCTTAATCTTCCAAAACTTATTGAGCAATACGCAAACAACAATGACGGAGCGGAAGCCTATCTTTTTGAAGATGCTTTAGCAGACGGCTTCAATATGTTCTACAACATAGAAGCAAACAAAATTAGCGGAGCAGGAAATACAGATTTAGAATGTTTATACATTCCAAGAAAGAAGAAATTTACTGTTGAAGCCAAATCAACTAAAAACAAACTTTCAAGCGTAAACGCAGGAAGATTAGCAGGACACCGTGAAAAAATTGGTGGTGCTTACACAATCGTTGTAACGCCAAGATACGTTCCTGCTGTACTTCAAGATATTCGTACAAGTCCAATCGTAATTATTCGGGCAAATACTTTTTCAGAGTATTTATACAACTGTATTGACAATGATATAAGAGAAATTGACTACGAAGATTTTGACAGTATTATCGTCAACAATCTCGGAAAAGACATAAGTAAAAACATTTCAGATTTAACCATTTCAAGGTTCGCAACCCAAAAATAAACTTGCTATGATTACAATTACAAGAGAAGACAATATGAAGTTAATGGCAAGGTATCCAGATAATTATTTTGACCTTGCAATCGTTGACCCACCTTATGGTATTTTGAACAAAACCAAACGAGGCGGAGACCATAAATTTAATATGGACGAATACAGTCAATGGGACGTAAAGCCTGATGACAATTATTTTAATGAACTGTTTCGTGTTTCAAAAAATCAAATTATTTGGGGAGGAAATTACTTTGGACAACTTTGGGCTAGAAGTCCTTATAACAAAGGTTTTATTATATGGGATAAAAAACAACCTGAAACGTTGAATAATTTTTCGATGGCCGAAATGGCTTGGAGTTCACTTGACAAGCCATCGAAAATTTTTGAGTTCAGCGTTAGAAAGAACAGAAACAAAATTCACCCAACACAAAAACCAGTTGAACTTTACGAATGGCTTTTGAAAATGTATGCCAAACAAGGCGACAAGATTTTAGACACACATTTAGGAAGCGGAACTATTGCGATTGCTTGTTACAATGCAGGTTTGAGTTTAACTGCTTGTGAAATCAGCGAAACATATTATTTGAACTCATTGGAGAAAATAAAAGAATTTGTTCCTGAAAGTGCCATCCATACAAACGATAGCGATGCTTTTTCTTTGACATTTCCTGAACAAAAAACATCAAAAAACGGACTGCATAAATTGTATAAAGAACACATTGAACAACTAAGATTATTTAAAGAAGAACGAGCAAAATATTACGCAACAGCAAAATGAATAAAGTAAAGCTAAATAAAATTGCAGTTTTGGTGTTATTCATTACATCTTATATTCCCTTGTTTGGCCTTTTGATTTTAAGACAAATCAAGCAAAACATTGAGTATTTGAATTTTGGAAATTTTAACCAAGAAGGTATTTTGTTGGCTTTTAGAAAATTTGGTTTAAGCGGCTTTCTTCTTCTTCTAGCAATCTTCGGCTTTATAGGATTGAAATTCTTATTGAAAAATTTAGACACGAAAAAAGCAAATGGAGAACTTGTAAAGATTATTGAAGTAGAAAACAAGAATAGCGAAACTATAAGTTATATTTCTACTTACATTGTTCCGTTTATTTTTCAAGACACAAATAACTTGTTTGACATTACTTCAATTTTCATCGTTTTAGTTATCATATTTTTTATTTATAGCAAATCAAATATGATTGTGATAAACCCCATTTTAAGTATTACTCATACACTTTACCAAGTCGATTATAATAAAAAAGGGAAAACAAAAAAAGGACTTCTGATAACGAAAGAAGAAGACTTGGAAAGCGGAAAAGAAGTGAAGATAAACCTAATTACGAAAAATATTTATTATGGATAAATCAATATTGGTTGATATAATCGGACAGGCAAGTGCAGAAAATTTGAAGATGTATTTTGTTACTCGTATTCTCAAAGAGGGAATGAAGGCTAACTCACGAGTTTTAGAGAAATTTGATTTTAAAGTTTATCAAATTGAAATTACAGACGAAGTGAGAAAGTATCTTTATGAACTTTCACTAAAACAGTTTCAGAAAATTCAAAATAACGAGGATTTACACTTCTTTGATTATGATGTCATTGCAGACGAAACCGAGCATTTATTTACTTATCAAATGGAAAATAAAGTTGGCTCATTTTCAGACGTTGTTTACAACCAGTTGAACCAAAGCCCTCAAAAAATCACAGATTTAAACGATATACTTCAAGACGAAACACTTTGGGCTTATTGTGTAGAATTTGAAATGGATAGTGACAAATCTTTTTACACGTTTAGAAAACTATCACCCGGAAAAGTAGGTGTAGAAAAGGAAAAGGACGGAGAAAAGAAAAGCTTAGGCAATCAAATAAGAACCTTTTTTGATACCAACACAAATACATTATCGCTATTGAAAAGTGATACGGTATATTTAGATAAACAAATTGATTGTATATTTTACGAGGAAACTTTTTATGTTTTGAAAAAGTATTACTTTGAGCAACTTGTTGGATTGCAAGAAGAATACAAAAAAAGAGCAGAAGATGTCGCGACTTCAATTTCTAAACACGAATGTTTTGGAGATGTAAAACTTCTAACAGAAAAAATAGAAACAAAAGTTGCTATTCATAAAAAGTTAATGAAATTGGAAAAAATCGGAAACCTAAATTTCCTAACTTCAAAAAACTTAAAGAAACTAGAAACATTAGGTAAAAAGAAAAAAGCACCAATAAAATTGAAGGACGGCAAAATTCAGTTTGAAACTGAAGAAGATATAGATAATGTAATCAAACTTTTATGCGACTACTTTAAAACAGGAGATTATTCAGGTAAACCATACGGAACATACGCAGGAAAATTACAACCGACAGAATAGCCCAACGCTTTTGGTAGTACATTTGCATTTTTAGTCAACACACAAAGCCAATGCAAAAAATACAAAAGAGCTACAAAGCCAATGCACAAAGACACAGTAAATAATGGACAGAAACACAATGATTTACAAAAGGCCAGCTTGTAACATCAGTTTGGCAAAAAAGCGGGTGAAGTGCTTTTATGAAACGTTTGTGCAAGGTTCAAGTTTTGTAATTCTATTGAACATTTGTGCTAAAAAGCCGCTTCTTCGCCAAGCTGAAACGTTGTGCGCAATATTAGAAGCGCGGTATCAAAAAGAAATTTCGGTCTGAAAAATCAAAATTTTGACCTGAATTAAACTTTCTAAAACTTACTAAAATCTGAAATTTTTTGCGCTGATCTTCCTAAATCCAGAAAAAAATTTTATGAAAAACTTACCGATTTGAGTATAAAAAATTGTGCTTGACTTTTACAAATTTTGCACTTAACTGCATGAATAAAGTCTGCGTGAATACTTTTCCGAAATTCGTGAATAAAATTCTGAAAATCTTTGCGATTTCGTGCGTGAAAAAAATTGTCATGCTTGATTTTTAATTCTCTGACCTGAATTTAACGAGTTAAATCCAAGTCGCCGAACTAAAAATACTGCGCACAACATGGGTTTGGCAAAAGCGGGGCGGAGAGTTATCATTTAGAAGATTTTCGCAATTTTCGCCGCAAAAAACCTTTTCGTTTTTTTATTTTTTGTAATTTTGAAAAAACGAAAATGGTTTTTGCTCGGTTCGGGTTTAGTTGGAATTTCCCTCTTTCTTATCCCCGCCTTCGCCAAGCCCTTTCCCGTTATGCGCAATGCGATTTGAACGCACGTCACAAAATCAACTTTCCGAAAAAAATCAAAAAAACTTTCACACTTCAGAAATAAAAATTAAATTTGTCAAAAATTGACAAGTCTAATGGAAGAAACTTTTGGAGAATATATTAAGCGACTTAGAACCGAAAATGGTTTTACGCTTACTCAATTGGCCGCTAAATTAGATTTAGATTCTGCCAATCTCAGCAAAATAGAAAATAATAAACGTGAATTTGACGAAAGAAGATTAACGCTTTTGTCGGAAGTTTTTAATTTGGAAATTTCCAAGCTACGAACTGAATTTTTTAGTGATTTCATTGCTAAAAAAATTTATGAAAATAATTGCGATGAACAAACTTTGGTTTTAGCCGAAGAAAAAGTCGCTTATCTTAAATCTAAAAATCCAATAACAGTATGAATATAGTATCATTTTTTGCAGGTGCAGGTGGACTTGACCTTGGATTCCAAAATGCAGGATTTAATGTAATTTGGGCAAACGAGTACGACAAAGAAATTTGGGAGACTTATCAAAAAAATCATCCACAAACAATTTTAGACAAGCGAAGTATTGTAAATATTCCTTCTGACGAAGTTCCTGAATGCGATGGAATTATTGGAGGTCCGCCTTGTCAAAGTTGGAGCGAAGCTGGTGCAATGAAAGGAATTGCAGATAAAAGGGGGCAATTATTTTACGACTTCATCAGAATTTTAGAAGCGAAACAACCAAAATTTTTTCTTGCAGAAAACGTAAGCGGTATGTTGCTCGGTCGTCATTCAGAAGCCTTAGAAAACATTAAAGAACTGTTTAGAAATGCAGGAATTGGCTACGAACTTTCTTTTGAAATGGTAAACGCTTGTGATTATAATGTCCCGCAAGACAGAAAACGTGTAATTTTTGTTGGCATTCGCAAAGATTTAGATTTCAAATATAAATTTGAAAAACCGAATTTCAAAAAATTGACTTTACAAGATACTATTTCAGATTTAAAAGACAATGTTCTTCCTGCAAAAACAAATAACAAAACCAATGGAAATGATTGTAACTTCCCAAATCACGAATATATGACGGGTGGTTTTTCAACCATTTTTATGTCAAGAAATCGTGTAAGAAGTTGGGACGAACAATCATTTACCATTCAAGCAGGAGGACGACACGCTCCTATTCATCCACAAGCGCCAAAAATGAAGTTTATCGAGCAAAACATTCGTGTTTTTGTTCCAGGAAAAGAACATTTATATAGACGTTTAAGTGTTAGAGAATGTGCACGAATACAAACTTTTCCAGATGATTTTATATTTCATTATGATAATATTTCAGCAGGTTATAAAATGATTGGAAATGCTGTGCCTGTTAATTTAGCCCATTTTCTTGCACAAAGTATTAAAAACCAAATCATAGATAACCAAACTAAAAATCAAATTACAAATCTACTTAGAGAAGCTGCAGCTGTATGACAAATATTTTAGAATCGATCGTAAACATTGCGCAAAATCCAATTTATGCAATTAGAAGTCATTATTCAGGGAGAAATAGAGTAAATAATATTGGAGAAGCATTAGAAACTTTTGTAAAAGATGCTTTTGTAAACACTATTCAAACCGAAGATGAATTAGAAAAAATGCGGAGATACAACGAAGAATTTTCTTGGTTGGGTAATCAAAATCATCCTCCTGACATAATGATTAGAGGTGGTGATGCAATTGAAGTTAAGAAAACTCAAAGTGCAAATTCTGATTTAGCTTTGAATAGTTCTTATCCAAAAGCAACGGTTCAATCAAGAAGTTCAATGATTACACAATCTTGTAGAACTTGCGAAGATTGGACTGAAAGAGATTTGATTTATTGCGTTGGTCATACAACTGACGACACTATAAAATCGTTGTGGATGGTTTACGGAAATATTTATGCAGCCAATCACGAAACATACCAAATCATTAAGCAAAAAATTACGGAAGGAATTAATGAAATCCCTAATGTTGAACTTGCCGAAACTAATGAATTAGGAAGAGTAAACCGAGTTGACCCTTTGGGAATTACAAATTTGCGTATTCGCGGAATGTGGCAAATTCAAAATCCAAGACGAGTTTTTAGTTATTTGCATACAGCTTCATCAAGTATTTTTGAATTAGTCGCTATAATTCCAACATCCAAATATGACAGTTTCCCAACTGAAAGTAAAACAAAACTTGAAACTTTAGGAAATCCAAATTTGACATTTCAAAACGTACAAGTAAAAGACCCAAATAATCCAGCAAATTTGATTGAAGCAAAACTAATTGTATTTAAGCTAGCAGAATAACACGCACTGTGCATAACATCGGTTTGGCAAAAGCGGGGTGGAACGTTATCATTTAGAAGATTTCCGGAATTTTCGCCGCAAAAAACCATTCCGTTTTTTTATTTTTCGTAAGTTTGAAAAAACGAAAATGGTTTTTGCTAATTTCGGGTTTAGTTGAAAGTTTTGGCTTTCTTATCCCCGCCTTCGCCAAGCCGTTTTCCGTTATGCACAATGCGACAAGCGACCGTCAAACCATACAACCAACTAACAAAATCGACAAATCTTACCAAAAAAATTAGTAAATTTGAAGCCAATAACAGATATAGAAAATTATGAGTATAGAAAAACCAGGATTATTTGGAGTTACGCATTCAAACAGGGATTTTACCCAAGCAGACACTTGGGGAAAGAACCAGTTTAACTCTTCATTTCCTGCTGGTTTGACAAATTTTCTTGCTTCAAAAAATTTAGAAAATGTTTATATATGTCTTGACAAAGACCTAAAAGTAAGCCATCAAAAAATATCAGCTGAAGAACTTTACGGTATTGACCCAAATTCAAATGATTTATTCTTTTCTTTTGAAAGTCCGTTTACACCATATCAACAATTGGTTATTGGTTCATTACCAAGAGTTGATTTAGTTACTCAACTAAGAAGCAATGGACAATGTTTGAAACCAATTGAAGTAAAGTTGACGGCTTTACCCGACAATTCAACTTGTAATTTAAGTGAAGAATACTATGGGTGCGAAATTGTTATCAGACCAGACACTATCGTATATTTAGCTTGTAGTATTGCTGTAAACTTCAAAGACAAACAACAAGAACTTTCTCAAATTATCGGAAATAAATTTGATAGTATCTCGGATTGGACAGACGGCACAGCTGTTTGGACACATATAACTGAAATGATTACTACCATTGACAAAATCATTCTTTCAGTTTTAGACAAACAAGAGCCTATTTTATTACAACCAGTTTGGAAAACAAACGGAAAATCGCCAAAACTAACGGATAATTGTTTAGATGTGTTTGTTTGGAGTAATTTTGCTTTTACACAACTATTTTTAGATGTTGCTAGAGGCGAACTTTCTTCTAACAACAGAATTACAAGACAAATAAGAACTATTATTTGGTTGTTTAAAATGCTTTATGATTTTTCAAAAAATGGACAAATCAATCATCATAAAGTTATTGACGAACTTTCTTACAATACAAAAAACGACAAAGCTTTTGCTGTAAGTGGACGAGTTACGCATAGATATATGGCTTCGTCAGAACTCACAAAGCCAAGAATTGAAAAGATAGACATCAGAAAAATTATTCTTGGTGGTGGACAAAATCTACTTAGTCCTGAAAGACGATTTGACGCAATTATTTTTAACTCACCTGAATTATTTACATAATGGAAATAGTAGATTTATTTTCGGGATGTGGCGGTTTATCGCTTGGTTTTCAAAATGCAGGTTTTAAAATATTGGCAGCTTTCGACAAATGGGAACCAGCCGTAAAAGTGTATAAAGATAATTTTGACCATCCTATTTACGACACCGATTTAGGAAGCGAAGAAGGACTTGAATTTGTAAAAAGTATGAAACCACAAATGATAATTGGTGGTCCGCCTTGTCAAGATTTTTCAAGTGCTGGAAAAAGAGATGAAACATTAGGAAGAGCTGATTTAACTATATCATTCGCAAACATTGTTTCCGAAGCAAAGCCAGAGTGGTTTGTAATGGAAAATGTGGAAAGAATTACTAAAAGTGGAATTTTAAAAGAAGCATTGCAAATTTTTAAGAACGCAGGATATGGAATTTCTTATCAGGTTTTGGACGCAAGTTTTTGTGGTGTACCTCAATCAAGAAAGCGTTTCTTTTTGATTGGACACAAACATTCACAAGATAATTTTTTAAATCCCTACTTTGCAAAAAAACAATCTACAAAACCAACAACGCTTTTTGATTATTTTGGTAATTCATTGGGCATTGAATATTATTACAGACATCCAAGAAGTTATGCGAGACGTGGTGTTTTCAGTATTTATGAACCAAGTCCAACTATTCGTGGCGTAAACCGACCAATTCCAAAAGGTTATTCAAAACACGAAGGCGACCCAGTTGATATTACAGAAGATTTAAGACCTTTAACAACAAAAGAAAGAAGCCTTATTCAGACTTTTCCTGAAAGTTTCGTATTCAATGGCACAAAGACAAACCTTGAACAAATTATTGGCAATGCTGTTCCTGTAAAACTTGCAGAATTTGTTGCAAATTGTATTGCTGACTATATCAACGATAAAAAACAAAATAAGCAAATTTCAATAGGACAATTGGAATTTATGTACGAAGTTGAAAACAGCACTGTGCATAACAAGGGTTTTGCAATAGTGGGGCGAAACCGCTAAGTTCAACGGTAGTTCTTCGGTTCAACTTTAGTACAAAATTGAAGATTTGTGCTTCGATTGCCCCACCATCGCAAAGCCCCGAAACGTTATATGCCATTTTAGGGCGACCGTTATCCAAAAGACAAAACCGACTGAAATTAAATTATGGAATTAAAAGAAATCCGAGAAATTGTTAAGGAAATTATTTTCGACATTGAGAAAAACAAACTCAATTTGACTTATAGAAATTATGAAACTTTCTTGGCTAAAATTGAAATGGACAAAAGGAGAAATTTTAAAATTTTAGCCAAATTTGATTATCAATTTAAAAAACAAAATTTAACTCTTTGGTGCGGAAAAGAAAGTGTGAAATCAATTACACAATTTGTAAAAGGCGAAACGGTAACTTTTAGAATGGCGGAAATTTCAGAAGCGAAAAACACAATGGACAAAAAAGAGAAAAGCGTAAAATATGATTTTGCAGGAAAAATAAATATTGCAAATGCGGAAAGTGGAATTATTCCTTACGAACATCAAGAAAAAGCTTTTTACAGCTTGAACCAAAAAATAATTAAGACAAACAAAAATCCGTTTGCAGGTTTATTGGTTTTGCCAACAGGTGGCGGAAAAACTTTGACCGCTGGACATTGGATTGCAAAAAATTATTTGGACAAAGGCAAAAAAGTGCTTTGGCTGGCTCACAGACACGAACTTTTGGAACAAGCAAAAAGTACATTTGCCGACAAACTTGCTTTCAACGATATTTTTGAAACCAAAACATCTTTCAATTATCGAATTATTTCGGGCATTCACGATAAACCAATTAACATCAGACCTTCGGACGATTTAATTATTTCGAGCAAAGACAGTCTGAATGCAGGTTTTAACCATTTGTACAACAATTGGATTAAAGGAAATACCGAAGAAATATTTTTGGTTATTGACGAAGCTCATCACGCAACTGCAAAAACATACAGAAAATTAATCGAAAATATTCAAGAAAATGTTTCGCATTTTCAAATGCTTGGCTTGACTGCAACGCCTTTTAGAACCGCTGAAAGCGAACAAGGTTTGTTGAAAAAAGTATTTCCAGACGACATTGTTTATAAAATAGATTTGCGGACTTTAATTCGTTTAGGAATTTTATCCGAACCACATTTTGAAGAAGTTCCGACCGGATTAAATTTTATCAAAGATTTATCCGAAGAACAAATTGAACAACTGAATTATTTCGACATCGACAGTATTGGAAAAGGAATTGCCAAAACGATTGCGGAAAATGACGAAAGAAATCATACGATTGTAAACAAGTATCTTCTCAATAAAGACAAATACAAACAAACCATTGTTTTTGCCTTGAACGTTGATAATGCAATTGCGCTGAATGCTTTATTTAACGAAGCTGGCGTAAAATCTGATTACGTTATTTCGACCGTAAAAGACCAAGCGACTGGCGTAACTATTTCGAGCAAAGACAACAAAAACAAAATTGCAAAATTTAGAAATGAAGAAATTGAAGTTTTAATCAACGTAAATATCTTGACCGAAGGAACAGACGTTCCAAACGTACAATCTATATTTTTGGCAAGACCAACAATTTCATCAATTTTGATGACACAAATGATTGGTCGTGGTTTGCGGGGTTTGAAAGCAGGCGGAACGAAAGAAGCTTACATTGTGAGCTTCGTTGATGATTGGCAAAATCGTATTTCTTGGATTAATCCTGAAAAATTATTTATTGAGGATAACATCAATTTCAAAGATGTTGACAAAGAAACTAAAAAACAAATTTTGCGACTTGTTGCCATTAATAAAGTTGAAGAATTTGCAATTCTTACCAATAAAATCATTGACCCAGAAAAACGTGAAGAACTTGAAAAATTAAACTTCATCGAACGTTTTCCGTTGGGAATTTATCAGTTCAGATTTTTGGAGCAACACAACGACGAGGAACCGATAGAAAGAAATTGTGAGGTTTTGGTTTATGACAATATTTTACAATCGTACACCGATTTTGTAAACGCTTTACCAAGTTTCTTCGAGCAAAATAATTTGACCGAAAGAGATGTTTTGGACGAAGACGAATTGGAAGATTTTGCAGAGCAAATTGAAGAAGAATTTTTCAAAGGAACTTTAAAATATCCTGCGTATCATTTGCAAGACATCAAAGACATTTTACAGTATTACACCATTCAAGATGAAGTTCCTGTTTTCATTGAACTGAAAGACAGAGAAAAATACGACATCGATAAAATCGCTTCGGAAATTATCGAAAAAGACCTTGGCGAAAAATCGCAAACTGAACTTATAAATACAATTTGGGATAATAACGAAATCGAATGGCAAACATTTTTCAACTTTGACAAACGTGGATTTTTAAGAGAAATAAATTTAGCAAAATCAAGAATAAACCATCCCGAGCTTTTTCAACGAAAAGGCATAAAACCAACCGAAGAAAAAGAATTGAGAAGTTACGAAAAATTGAAACTTCACGAGTTGAGAGAACAAGACCCAATTTATGAAAAATGGTTGCGTGACGAAGTTTTTAAGAAATTTACAGACAAAGACGGATTTTATTTTAGTGCAGAAAGTGGCTACAAAAGCAAGAACAAATTGGACTTTCAAGTTGACCACATAAAATCAATACACAACGGAGGTTTGACCGTTTTTGAAAATCTTCAACTTTTGACACGAAGTGAAAACGCTAAAAAAGGAAATAAAGACTAATCGAAAAAAGTTTCGCTTTAACGAAACTTTTTTTTGTATCTTTGCATCATTAACGATTAATGAATGGATAAACGTTTTGAGATAATACTTTTAGATGAAGCCTTTGAGTTTTTGCAAAGTTTGGAAGAAAAGCACTACGCTAAAATACTTTACAACATTCGTAAAGTACAAGTAGAAAACGACCCCGAACTTTTGAAAAAGCTTGTTGACGACATTTGGGAGTTTAGAACTTTGTATCAAGGTTTGCAGTATCGGCTACTTGCCTTTTGGGATAAAACTTCTGCAACAGAAACATTTGTAGTTTCTACTCACGGTTTCGTTAAAAAGCGAAGTAAAGTTCCTGACAAAGAAATCCAAAAAGCTATTCAAATTCGTGCAAAATATTTTGAAGATAAATTAAAAAACAAGAAAAAATGAAGACATACACATTAGACGAAGTTCAAGATAAACTCATTGGAAAAATCGGGACACCAAAACGAGACCTTTTCGAGTATGAACTTCAAATGGACTTAATAGGCAAAGCCATAAAACAAACACGCCAAGAACGCAACTTGACACAGGAAGAATTGGGCAAACTTGTTGGCGTTCAGAAAGCCCAAATTTCACGCCTTGAAAACAACGCAGGCAATGTAACAATGGAAACTTTACTGAAAGTTTTTACAGCATTGAAAGCAAAAGTGAAATTCCAAGTAGAACTTGCCAATATGCAACTCAACGTAGGATAAAAAAACGGCATATAACAAGGGTTTTGCGATAGTGGGGCGAAACTGCAAAGTTCAACGGCAGTTCTTCGGTTCAGCTTTTGTGCAAAATTGAAGATTTGTGCTTCGATTGCCCCACCATCGCAAAGCCCCGAACCGTTATGTGCAAGCGTTAACCCTGCATATTCCTGAAATAGGTTGACAAAAAATTCATTAAATATTGTCAAACTATGGAACAAGAAAAATTCAATAGGTGTCCAAAATATACCTATCAAAAA
>NZ_JADQBD010000071.1:0-14700 GCF_017808115.1 Chryseobacterium sp. RR2-3-20
TATCAAGGGGTTCTTTTTTGAAATTAAATGTAAAGCTAAATGTAAAATAGGTATTTAGGCTGTTTCTATTTTTAATAATTTTTATTTAGGACAGTATTGTAAACATATTAATTATACAATTTCAACATATTAATTATATAACCAAAAGAATATTTATGTATGTACGTGAAAACATTACTTATATTCTAAAAGTAAGCTTACCCATTCTTCTTTCTGCAATTTCTTTTTAAGGACTAAATTATTTTCTTCACAGACTTCCAAAATATCATCAACATCGAAAAAACATAACCCTGAAAGTAATAATTCGCCACCATTATGGAGTACCGATGTATAGGTGGGAATATCAGAAATTAAAATATTTCGATTAATATTAGCCAGAATAATATCAAACTTTTCTTTACCAAGATTTTCTGCGGTCCCTAATTCTATATTCAACGCTACATTATTTCTAGCAGCATTTTCTTTAGAGTTTTCCACCGACCACTCGTCTATATCGATTGCTAAAGTATCTGCTGACCCATTCTGTTTCGCATAAATTGCTAAAACCGAGGTACCACAACCCATATCCAGAACTTTCTTATTCTGAAAATCCATATCCATCATTTGCTGAATCATTAAATGGGTAGTGGGATGATGCCCTGTTCCAAAAGACATTTTAGGTTGAATAACGATCTCATGCATTCCAGGTACAGATTCATGAAATTCTGCTCTAATTAAAACTTTGTCATCGATATTAATCGGCTCGAAATTTTTCTCCCATTCTTCATTCCAATTAATGTTGGGCATTTCTTTATAAGAGTATTGAATTTCAACATCGTTGTTCTGGAGAAGAGAAATACCTTGAAGCTGATTTTCATCGAATATATCTTTTTGAATGTATCCTAAAATACCATCAAATTCCTCTGTAAAACTATCGAAACCAATTTCAATAAGCTCCGCCATTAATATTTCGTTCCACGGATAAAGGGGAGATATTTTAAAATCAAATTCAAGATAATTCTGCATACAATATATTTTTGCAAAAATAGTGTTTTCAATACTTAAAAACTAAAGCCAAACAGAATAATTTTACTTATCATAATATTCGGCAGATTTTTTGCACCTTAAAATCATGTAAGTGCTTGAAATACTTATAAAATATTCCACCAAAACAAATTAAAATTACAAAACATCTATTATGAAAACAACATTTGCCATTGTCGCAATCTCCGCAATTAGTTTGTTGAGCTGTGCAGATAAAAAAGAAAACAGAGAAGAATTTAAAGAAGAACACAATAAAGATTTCATGAGAAACGATATGGGCGAAACTGCTGCTGCTCATTCCGAAAAATCTTCAGATCGGGATAAAGATACTCCAAAAGCGTTAAAAGACACTGCTGCAACACCTACAGATTATAAAAGTAAAGAATCCAGACCCAATACTTCTGTTGGTGGTTCCAGATAAACTAGCTCATCTATAATTACAATAATCCGTTTCAAAATTGAAACGGATTAATTTTTTATTGATTGCTTGCAATCAGAAATAATTTAATTTTAGCATTAGTTTTAAATCTAAAATGTGGATTATTTCAAAATAACAAAGGCTCATTGATTTTTAGTAATATGATTAAAACTGACATTCTTATCAATTTCAATATAAAAACAAATCTTTCATAGATTCAAAATTATTTTTATTAAAAAAAGAATAAATATTTACCATAATTATTACATTTGTTCAAACAAAAAAAATTCATGAAAAAGACAGCAATATTTTCCTTATTATTCTTTGCAGCATTAGCTTTTGCACAGGGAATCAAATTTGAAGAGGGAAATTTTAAAACACTCTTAGCAAAGGCTAAGAAAGAAAACAAACTTATATTTATTGATGCTTATGCGGTGTGGTGTGGACCTTGCAAATTGATGGTTAAAAACATTTTCCCGCTTCAATCTGTTGGAGATCATTACAACAGTCATTTCGTCAATGCTAAAATTGATATGGAAAAAGGAGAAGGTATTGAACTTGCCAAAAAATATAATGTAAAAGTTTTTCCTACTTACCTGTTTATTAACGGCGATGGCGAAGAAGTTCACAGAACGATTGGCTACGTAGAGGAAAAAGATTTTATCCAGTTTGCAAAAGATGCAGAAGATCCTAGCAAAAGGCTTACTTCGTTAAAACAAAAATTTGAAAAAGGAGAAAAAGATCCAGAATTTTTGTTAAAACTTGCAGAACTTACCATGTATAGCGATGCAAAACTATCCAATATGGTTCTTGAACGTTATTTTGCTGCCAAACCAGAGTTGAATCAAACAAACTTACAGCTTTTGTTTCAAGTTATGAAAAGCACCGAAGATCCATCATACAAAATCTTTGTAGACAGAAAACAAGATATTCTGAAAATGTTGCCTGAGAAAAATTATGATAACATCAATAAAAATGTAAAAGTTAATACGATTCTTGCTAAGGCATACAATCCGGAAACTAAAAAGTATAATGATGCATATTTCTTAGCGGAAACTCAAAAATTCATGACTCAGCCAGAAGCTGAAAAGCTATTGGTAAAAGTAAAATCTAACAAGGCTCTAAAAGAAAAAGATTTTGCTACTTATGAAAAGCTTGCTTTAGAAACGTATAAAGATTACTCTTCTGCATCTTCTGAAGAACTTAATTCTGTAGCGTGGAACTTTTTTGAAAATATCAGCACAAAGACCTCTTTAGAAACTGCTATAAAATGGGCTCAGGAATCGGTGAATAAAAATACAAATTATGCCAATACCGACACTTTGGCTAATCTTTACCATAAAATTGGTGATAAGAAAAACGCAAAAATATGGGCAGAAAAATCTATTGAACTTGCAAAAGCAAGTGGAGAAGATTCTACTGATACAGAAAAACTTTTAAAGAGCCTGTAAAAACAATCTTACTTTAAAATTCTTATAAGCGGTGCAATATAATTTATGCATCGCTTTTTTTTATTTGAATATTTATCTTCGAAGCCATAGATATTAAATAAATCATCATATTGAAATAAACCAGCATCTGTAATTCTGAAATACAATACTTTAGATTCCTTCGGAATAACATTCAATGCTGAAAACTGAAATATTACTGATTACTGAAAATCAGGATATTAAATCACATAAGAGCAAATGCCTTCAATTTATATACGTTAGATTACTCATGATATTACAAAAAAAATCCGCTATACTTCAGTATAACGGATTTAAATATTTTAAAGAAATTTCTTAAGCTTCTTCAGCAGGAGTTTCTTCTTTTTTAGCAGGAGCAGCCTTTGGAGCTTCTACCGGTGCGTCTGATACGATATCAAACTCGAAGTTATACTCTACATTTCTGTGTAATCTGATGTTAGCAGTTACTTTACCTGTTCTCTTAATTGTGTTCCCAGGAATTTTGATGTATTTTTTCTCAACAGAAACACCAGCTTTCTCAAGAGCAGCAGCAAGATCTGCATTGTTGATAGAACCGAATAATCTGTCTCCTGATCCTACTTTTGCAGGGATTGTAACAGAAGTCTTCTTCAATTGTTCCACTTTAGCGTTAGCTGCAGCGATCAATTTAGCTTCTTCTTCTTTTCTAGCTTCTAAAGTAGCTTCTAAAGCAGCTTTATTTTTTGGAGTAGCCAAAACTGCATAACCTTGCGGTAATAAGAAGTTTCTTGCGTAACCAGGTTTTACACTTACTGTGTCGAATTCAAGACCTAAGTTTTCTACGTCTTTTTTTAGGATAATGTCCATTGTTGTTGTCTTGTTTAGATTCTAGATTTCAGATTCTAGATTTCAGATTTTTTCTGATGCCTAATTTCTGATGTCTAAAACAGTTAGAATTAAATAATTTATTCAGCAACAAAAGAAGCAAAAGTCTTTCATCTTGCTTCTTTTATCTTTTAGTCTTATTTTAATAAATCTGCTACGTAAGGCATCAAAGCAAGGTGTCTTGCTCTCTTAATTGCAGCAGAAACTTTTCTTTGATACTTTAAAGAAGTTCCTGTATATCTTCTTGGTAAAATTTTACCTTGCTCGTTTACGAACTGTAATAAGAAATCAGCATCTTTATAATCTACATGCTTAATTCCGTATTTTTTGAATCTACAGTATTTCTTTTCAGATTTTGTATTGATATCAAGCGGAGTAAGGAATTTTACTTCAGATTCTCCTCCAGCTGAGGCTTGTTTAGCCATATCATCTATTGCCATGTCTTTGTCTTTTTAGATTGTGGGTTAATAAATTAAGCTTTTGCAGCCTTTAGTTTAGTTCTTCTTGTTACAGCATATTCTACAGCATGCTTGTCTAGTTTTGTAGTAAGGTAACGGATTACTCTTTCGTCACGTTTGAATGCCAACTCTAGATCAGCTACTACAGAACCTTCTCCTTTAAACTCAATTAAAGTATAGAATCCATTCTTTTTCAATTGAATAGGATAAGCTAATTTCTTTAATCCCCAATTTTCTCTTGTTACAATTTCGCAGTTCTTTTCTTTTAAAAGATCTTCGAATTTTTTCACTGCTTCCTCCACCTGAGCATCAGATAGAACGGGAGTTAAAATGAAAACAGTCTCGTAATTGTTCATAATGTAAATAAATTTGTTAATTATTTCGAGGTGCAAAAATAGGAATTAATATCATAATATACAATACACCTATAAAAATTCAATTAAAAATTTGAATTCAGCAAATAATTCCTCTAGGAAAAAGCCTTTTAAATAGACAGATTTTTATAAATTCGTTTAAATTTTTTACGATGATGACTTTCGGAATTGAAGCAGCAAGCTTTTACGCACCATCTTTATACCTGGAAATTAAAGATTTAGCAGAAAAAAGAGGAATTGAACCCGCAAAACTTGAAAAAGGTTTAGGCTTACACAAAATGGGACTTCCAGATGTACACGAAGATGCCGCAACTTTCGCAGCAGAAGCTCTTTTGAAACTGATAACAGACTATCAGATTAATCCTAAAGACATTTCGAGAATATATATAGGAACAGAAAGTGCACTGGATGCAGCAAAACCAACAGCTTCTTATGCAATGCAGATGGCAGAAAAATATCTGGAAAATGAATTTGGTGAAAGATGCTTCAAAAACTGTGATGTGCTAGACATGACTTTCGCCTGCATTGGTGCGGTAGATGCTCTTCATAATTCATTAGATTTTGTACAGGCAAATCCAGACAAAAAAGCGGTTGTTATTGCAAGTGATTATGCAAAATACGAGCTATCTTCACCCGGAGAATACACTCAGGGAGGTGGTGCAGTAGCACTTTTAATTTCTTCTGAGCCCAACTTAATTGAAATTGAAAATAAATGGGGTGTAGCCACAGAAAGTGTTTTCGATTTTTTTAAACCAAGACGTCAATTCAAAAAAGAGGACCTGAAAGAATCTCCCGAAAACTTTCCCGATAAAATAGAAATTTTTACAGATGAACCCGTCTTTGATGGACACTATTCTAACCAGTGTTATCAAGACAGAATTCGTGAAGCTTACCAACATTATAAAGAGATTACTTCTAAAACAAAACCGTACGAAAACTGGAGATATTTAATTTTCCACCTTCCTTATGCTTTCCACGGAAAGCGTGTTTTTACAGAAATTTACAGCCTAGAAAACGGGATTTCTTTCGATACTCCTGAAGAACAAAAATCTGTAGCAAAATCTGAAGAATACATTCAGTTTATCAATTCAAAAATAGAAAAATCGCAACGGGCATCATCAGAAATAGGAAATATGTACACTGCGTCCATTTTTATGGCGTTGCTTTCGGCTTTTCAGTCTTCTTATGATGAAAATGAAAATTTATCGGGTGAAGAAATTGGCTTCTTGGCATACGGAAGTGGTTCAAAATCTAAAGTTTTTGCCGGAAAAGTTTCACCGAAATGGAAAAACGTAGTTTCTAAATGGAATTTGTTTGAAACGCTGAAAAACCGATTAGCCATCGACTTCAACACCTACGAAAAATTGCACAGAAAACAGCTTGAACATTCTGTAAACCCAGATTACAACGGTTTCGGGCTGGATCGTGTAGAACTCGAAAATCCCGTTCTGAAAGGTGCGAGATATTACCAGCACAAATAATATTCAATTTTTAAAAAAAAATCTGTCCCATTTCCTGAGACAGATTTTTTTTATTTCTAAAAGTGATGAAATTATAATTGAACCATTTCCGTTACTTCAACATCATAACCCCCAACCTGCGGTCTGATATTAGGATTCTGAGTAATTACTTTGAATTTATTGATGCCTAAATTTTTCAAAATCTGCGTTCCAATACCATAATCTCTATAGTTGAATGCCAAAGTAGGATGCTGTTGCTGTCCGTCCTGATAATTCAGAAACTGCTGAAGTTTTCTTAATGTATTTTCTGAATTGGAAACATTATTAATGAAAATAATCGCTCCTTTTCCTTCCTCATTAACCATTTTTGTTACTTTTTCCAATAATGGCTTTTCTCCGTTATTCAATCTGGTCAATACATCAAAATACGAATCTGAAGACTGAACTCTCACCAAAACCGGTTCATCTACCGTCCACGCACCTTTTGTTAACGCAAAGTGAATCTGATCGTTAGAGGTTTCTCTAAAAGCAAAGAAATCGTATTCTCCATACGCTGTTTTTACCTTTCTTTCCTCAATTCTTTCAATTAAATTACCTTTTTTAAGCTGATAATGAATTAAATCTTCAATAGAAACAATTTTCATATCATGTTTCTGAGCAAAGGCATACAATTCTGGTAAACGCGACATGGTTCCGTCTTCGTTCATGATTTCACAGATTACCCCACCCTCTTTAAGACCGGCAAGACATGTTAGGTCTATCGCTGCTTCGGTATGGCCTGCTCTTTTCAAAACACCACCTTTTCTCGCTCTTAAAGGGAAAATATGCCCCGGACGCATAAAATCCGTAGGTTTAGAATTTTCGTCCATTAATGCAAGAATTGTTTTAGCTCTGTCTCCTGCAGAAATTCCGGTAGAAGTTCCTTTGCCTAAAAGATCTACAGAAACTGTAAAAGCTGTTTCTTTAGGATCGCTGCTTCTGCTTACCATTACTTCAAGCCCAAGCTCGTCACATCTTTTTTCAGGAAGCGGCATACAGATTAATCCTCTTCCGTGAAGTGCCATGAAATTGATGATTTCTGGTGTTGTAAGTTCAGCTGCACAAAGAAAATCTCCTTCATTTTCTCTGTCTTCATCATCTACTACTATGATTATTTTACCATTTTTAAGGTCTTCGATAGCCTCAGGAATAGTATTTAATTTAATATCAGACATTTTTACTTTAAATTTCTGCAAAGATACTCATAAAAAAATGCATCTTCCAATTATTATAAACTGTTTATTATTCGCCAAATACGGAGTTTTTTGCTTTTCTGAAAATATGATAAGACTCCAGTCTTTTGGCATGGTCGTAAATATGCGAATTTATCATGAGTTCATCGACCTTAAATCTCTCCTGAAAACTTTTTAATTTTTCTTCAATCTCTTTTTGATTTCCAATTAAAGTAAATTTAAGTTTTTGGAGTACCATAGATTTTTCCATAGGCGACCAAATATCATCCATATCTACCACGGGCGGTGCAAAAGGTTTTCTGTCGTTTCTTATAATATTAATAAACGCCTGATACAGAGTGGTGGAAATTAAATGAGCTTCTTCAGAAGTTTCGGCAGCAACTCCATTTACACAGGCAATAATGTATGGTTTTTCTAAATATTTGGAAGGCACAAAATGTTCTCTGTAAATATTAAAAGCCATTTCCATCTGTTCCGGAGCAAAATGCCCTGCAAACGCATAAGGCAAACCAAGTTCTGCAGCAAGCCACGCACTGTCTGTACTCGATCCTAAAATATACATCGGAATATCTAATCCTTCTCCCGGAATAGCTCTAACCAAAGCCTCGGAATTTTCTTTGGAGAAATATTTTTGAAGTTCTAAAATCTGTTTTGGAAACTGCTCATTAATTATTGCAGGATTTCTTCCTAATGCCTGAGCCGTTAAACCGTCTGTTCCCGGGGCTCTTCCCAAACCGAGATCTATTCTTCCAGGAAATAGAGATTCTAATGTTCCGAACTGTTCTGCAATAATTAAAGAACTGTGATTGGGAAGCATTATTCCTCCTGAACCCACTCTTATTTTTCGGGTTCCATTCGCGATAAAACCTATAAGTACCGAAGTTGCAGAACTCGCAATACTTTCCATATTATGATGTTCTGCAAGCCAGAATCTTTTATATCCTAAATCTTCAACATATTTTGCCAAAGATAAACTGTCCTGATACGTGTCGTGAATGGTTTTATCCCTTTTTACCGGAGCCAAATCCAACACAGATATTTCGAAGTTTTTCATAAACGAATTATTGAATGACAAATGTAAGGCTTATTCAATTTCACCGGTTGGTTCTGTAATTGATTACATGGATAATACAATATAGAAAAAACCATCAATAAAGGTTCTGAACTTTTATATTTATTCTTTTATAAACTTGAAATTCTTATAATCAATCACTATAAAATACACTCCTTTTTCTAAAGATGAAATATCTACTTTTTGGCTTGTAATTCCGGATTTAACTAATCTTGCATCGGAAGAATAAATTTTAAAATCTGATTCTTTTCTGAGACCAGAAACAAACAATTCATTCTTTGCAGGATTGGGATAGATATTTACTTCAGTATTTTTTACCTCTTTAACATTCAAATTATTATCCTGCGTAACTGTAGAATTATTCTCGATCATCTGATAATCATAATTGAACTGAATACTGGAGATGGGAAATGTAATATTTTCCGTAAAATACTGATTATTTGATGTATTATTAAGCACCAGATAAGTGGTCTGACCGCTAGTTCCTGTAACTTTTATTGGCAAAGGCATTTCAAAAAAAGATACTGACGGATGACTTTGCGTTTGTGATGCTTTTACAGTAAGCTGATTTCCCACCTGCTTCCATCTGATATCATACGTGGGATAACCTTGTCCGTAAACCCAATCATTAAAAAACTCTGTAAAATCTTTTCCTGTAGATTGCAATAAAGATGCATTAAGGTCTGCTGTTTTTACATAATTATAGGCTAAATTAGGTCTTGCGTGATAATCTTTCAGTGCCTGATAAAAAACAGTATCTCCTAAAATCCATTTAATCATTCTTACTACATATCCTCCTTTAGCGTATGATAATCGACTGTTAAATATCGCATTGATGTTGCCAAGACTGCTGTCCGGAACATACACACTTCCCCCCGGAGAACTTGTAATATAATTTTTTTGATTGAGTAGATAATTCATAAACTGAGAATTCGTCATCAGTAATTTTTCGTTGGCAACATGTTCTCCAAAAGTCGCAAAACCTTCATTAAGCCATATATCATTCCACAAACCGCAGGTTACTTTGTCTCCAAACCATTGGTGGGCTAGTTCATGAGCAATTAAATCTTTACTCCATGCACCCATAGAAGACATTGTCTGATGCTCCATTCCGCCACCAGCCTGAAATTCCATGTGCCCATATTTTTCATTTCTGAAAGGATAAGAACCAAAATAGGTTTCAAAAGTATTCATTACACTTTTTGTCCAATCTATATTATTCATACTTGAAGTATTGAGAGAGGTAGACGGGAAAACGTAATTAACAAACGGAAAAGGCGGATTTCCCATAGTATCGTTTATTTTAACAAAATTCGTAATAGAAAATGCTATAAGATAGGCAGCTGTGGGATATTGCGTTCTCCAAAAAGTAAGTTTTTGTCCGTTGGGTAAAATGTTTTCAGACATCAGTTTACCATTGGCTGCTACATTATACTGAGAAGGAGTGGTTACTTTTATATCGAATCTTTCAATTTTATCGTTAAGACTTTGTTTTGTAGGAAACCAATCCTGTGCACCATAAGGTTCATTTAGAGTAGATAAAACAGCATTACCGTTTTGTGTCCCGTTAAAAAAAGCTCCGTTAGAGGCAGAAGGGACTCCGGAATATTGTATAGTGAGAGAATCAAGAACATTTGCAGGCAGTGATGATGTGAAATTAATCTTCAGTTCTTTAGTAGAAAGCTGCTGAAAACTAAGACTTTGTCCATGATAAGTGACCTGCGATACAGGCATATTATTTTTCAGATCAAAATAAATAGCATTGAGGGCTTGAGATGGTTTGAAATGAGAGGTTACCGAACCAGAAATCTGCAAAAAAGCAGGATCTACCGTTACATCCATTCTCTGATACTGCAAATCGTAATTCAAAGTATTGTTATTAATATTTCCTGCTTCCATTTTTGCAGAAAAAGATTTCATTTCTTTAGCAATTAATCCCTTTTTTTCCAGGTTTATATTCTGAGCTTCCAGTGAATTGATAAAAAAAACACTTAAAAGAACTAGATATATATTTTTCATTGATAGATAATTAGAGGTTAAAGATAAAAAAAACCTTTCAATCTCAGATTAAAAGGTTTTGTATGAATTCATTCAATATTTCTTAAAGATCCAATGCCAGTCCTATAATTTTTTCCATTTTGCTTTTTACCTGATCTACAGATCCGGAGTAATTATTAACCATTAAAGAAAAAACCAATGTTTTACCAGTATTTGTTTTTAAATATCCTGCTAAAGTCTTTACTTTATTTAAAGTTCCGGTTTTGGCAAAAACCTGACCGTTTCCGTTGGTTAAAAACATTCTTTTCAAAGTTCCGGACTGTCCTCCAATAGGTAAAGAATCAAAATAAGTTTTGTAGATTTTAGTATTCATCAGAGAAGAAAGATATTTTACCTGAGCAATAGGTGTTACTTTATTGCTTCTGGATAAGCCGCTTCCGTCTATATAATTTAAACCTTCTACATCAAAAGCAATATCTTTTAGGTGGTTGTTCACCACTATTCTACCCGATTCTGAAGTTTGGTCGCCCATTTTATAAAAACCAACCACTTTTAGCAAAGCTTCCGCTAGGGAATTATCACTTCTTTGGTTCGTATAATAAACGATATCTGCCAAAGTTGGAGATTGATAAACACTCACTTTTTTTCTGATTTCCGGAGAAGAATCTGTTATTTTCGGCGTAACTTTTCCCGTAACTGCCACACCGCTTTTAACTAAATTTGCCTTAAATGAATTGGCTAAAAATGCAGGTGCATCGGGAAGTTTTGTAGTTAAATTTCCGTTTCCTTCATATTTTTCGGCGTAAACCATTTGATCTGCGTAAGGAGAAACATAGAAAAATTTCTTATCCGAACCAGGCGTCATAGATTTTTTTACAATAAGCTTCTCGTTTGCAGGATTAATCTCTTTAGTAGTACCTGCAGGCAAATAATAATTGTTATTTTCCAGCCAAACCACATTTTCCGGAAGTCTAGAGATATTCCCTTTGAAAAGTGCTGTCTGAATAATGATATCTCCATTTACCTTTTTAATTCCTTCATTTTTAATTCCCGAAACAAAATCGGCAACAATATCTTTATAAGACGCAGCTCCCGCTTTATTGGTTCCTAAAGAAGGATCTCCACTTCCTACAATATAAATATTACCGTTTAATACCCCATTCTCATCAATATTTCCTGAATATTCTAACTGAGTCATCCAACGATAATTTTCTCCCAATAAGCTTAAAGCTGTTTCTGTTGTAAGAAGTTTTGTAGTAGATGCAGGAACAAGCGGAGTACTTTCGTTGTAAGATGAAATAATCTTTTTGCTTTTCGGATCATATACCACAAATCCCCAAGTTGCATTTTTAAGTACAGGATCTGTCATCATCGTATTAACGCTGATGTCTACTAAATCTTTAGGAGACAAAACCGCTTTTTCTACAATTTCAACAGGAGAAGGCAGACTTAAAACTCTGGAATTATCTGTATTGTGAGAGTAAAGAACCGAAGATACGGTAGTCTGCGCGAATAAAAATCCGGCAGCTAAAACCGTAATACCTGAAATATATTTTCTGAAATTTACCATCTAATTTTATTTTTGATATTATTTGGATACCGTAAAAAATGATTGGTTAAATGATTATTTACAATTCAAACATACTATCAACGTTCAAATGTAGAGAATATTGCAATACAGTGATGATAAGAGGCATTATAAAACAATATAAAATTTGTTAATATCTGTTAAAAATCTACAAAAACATCTTTTTTAACACTTTGATATGCAGTGATTTCATCAAATTCTTTCAAACTTAACAGAACTAAAGATTTATATTCCTGATATTTTTTTCCTCTGGGTAATTTTAGTAAAATCTGAAATTGATATAAATTATTCAGCCGTGAAATCTGGGATCTTTCCGGACCTAAAACACAATCTTCCGGAAGATATTTTCTAAGCACAGAACCTAAGAACTGAGAGGCTCTATTCACCTTTTCATCTCTTCTGTGCTTCAGTTCAATCATAATTAATTTGGTAAATGGAGGATAATTGAATTTCTGTCTTTCTGTAAGAAAATATTTATAAATTTTAGAAATATTATTTATTTTAATCAACTGAAAAACAGAATGATCCGGATTATAAGTCTGAATTAAAACTTTGCCTTCGCCAGAAACTCTCCCTGCTCTTCCGGAAACCTGCGTAATGAGCTGATAAGCTCTTTCTTCTGCTCTGAAATCCTGAACATAAAGCATAGAATCTGCTTTTGGAATGGCAACAAGTTCAATATGATCAAAATCTAATCCTTTAGAAATCATTTGGGTTCCTACGATAATATCGGTTTCCCTTTCTTCAATCTTTTCATAGAGTTTTTCGTAAGCAAACTTTTTGCGCATAGAATCTACATCCATTCTGTCTACTTCGCTGTCGGGAAATATTTTCGACACTTCCTCATGAATCTGCTCTACTCCCACTCCTCTTTCGTTCAGATTTTCAGAAAAACATTTAGGGCAAACCTTTGGTTTCGAAGCTCTTTGTCCGCAATAATGGCATTTCATTTCATTTGCAGATTTATGGTACGTCATTACCACATCGCAGTTGGAGCAATAATTTACATATCCGCAAGATTCGCATTCCAAAACACTCGCATAGCCGCGTTTGTTGTGCAGAATAATGGTTTGGTTTTTATCTTCGAGGGTTTTCTTAATTTCATCAATCAGACGAAGAGAAAAATTACCCGACACCTTTTTAGAATCCTGAGCTTCTTTAAAATTAATCAGTTCAAACTCCGGAAGTTTCACACTTCCAAACCGTTCTCCGAGAAAAACGTACTTCATTTTTCCTTTTCTGGCAGAATAATAACTTTCTACGGAAGGCGTTGCAGAACCCGAGATAACTTTAGCATCATAAAATTTAGCCAAAACCAATGCAGCATCTTTCGCATTGAAATAAGGTGAAACTTCACGAGGTCTGTATCCAGAATCGTGTTCTTCATCCACCACAATTAATCCTAAATTCTGGAAAGGCAGAAACAGAGAAGATCTGGTGGCAATTAAAATGCGGATGTCATTATTTTTTATTCTTCTCCAAACCTCAACTTTTTCAAAATCGGTGAGTTTTTGATGATAAAATGCAAGCTGTCGCCCATATTTTTTTTCTAACCGCTGAGTAATTTGCTTGGTTAGAGAAATTTCGGGCAATAAAAACAGTACATTTTTCCCTTCAGAAATACAGTCTTCAATTTTTTCTAAATAAATATGCGTTTTGCCGGAGGAAGTTACCCCGTGCAACAACACATTTTTACCTTCCGAAAAAGCTTCATTAATTTCCGCTTTGGCTACTTCCTGAGTTTCTGTAAGTTCCTCCAATTCCTCAATTTCACCTTCATAAGATTCGATACGGTCTTTTCTCAGATAATATTCTTCAACCAGATTTTTATCGGCAAGAGATTTAAAATGAGCACTCACAAAATATCCGTCCTCAAAAAGCTGGGATTTTTTGATGGGTAAATCCGGATTTTCGGTTTGCTTTTCTAATATATGAAGAAAAAGGTCTTTTTGTTTTTTGGCTTTATTGAGTTTTAAGAGGATTTCGGTAAGATTTTGATTTCTAAGAACTTCATCGTTTATTTTCACATACGCAACTTCTTTCGCCTTGTATTTTTCTGAAATTTTTTCGTCTATTTCTATGTACTGTAAATCAATAAGCGAATTGATGGTTTTTATAATATCTTTTTTCGGAATAAAAGCTTCAATATCGGTAAGATTAATCAGTTGTCTTACTTCCAATGCCTGAATAAGATACATTTCATTCAGATCCAGATTCTCAAACTCTATAACTGTATTGGGTTTCAGTTTAAGATATGTTTCGCTTTCCAATTTCAAAGAAGAAGGAAAAGCAAAACGGTAAATCTCTCCCAAATTGCATAAATAATATTCTGAAAGCCATTTCCAGAAGCTGATTTGTTCTGGTGGCAGAATCGGCTGCTCGTCTAAAATACTGATAACATCTTTCGGGATAAATTCTATCGGCTCTTGGTTGTGAAGCTCGAAAACAATACCTGTATAAATCTTTTTTCCACCGAACTGAACCAAAACCCTCATCCCTGGCTGAATTACAGAAAACAGCTCATCAGGAACTTTATAGGTGAAAGTTCCTTTCAGATTGAGAGGTAAAATAATTTGAGCGTATTGCAAAAGAGTAATTATCCTGTAAAATTAAATTTTTATTCAGAAAACAGCAATTTTGTTTGTATTGAATTACATTAAACATACAATTTTTTGATTATCCGTTTTTAATCATAACCCTGTAATGTTAGCAATAATAAGCCTTTCAAAGAGGCTATCTCCAAAATATCTTCGATTTAGCTTGTA
>NZ_JADQBD010000072.1:0-14073 GCF_017808115.1 Chryseobacterium sp. RR2-3-20
TAATTTTGAATCCATAAGAAGGTTTTTTTGTTGTCAACCTCAAAGATACTTTGAGTTACTTTAATTCCTTCTTATTTTTTTATTTAGGACGCTATTGAATTTATCTCTAATAGGAGATAATGTTACTTTGAGTAATCCAAATTTAGTAAATGGGGTTAGAGCAACTCAGGTAGCTACATTTACAAATGGTGGTAATGCAGGATTAGAAATGACAAAGGGTGTTTTTTTTGGAACGGGTCTGATTAATCAGCTTCTTATTGATAATAATAGTCTACATAGAGATGATAGTCCTGGTGGAATTACAACTACATTTACAGATCCAGATTTAAATGGCATAAGTACACAGTCTAAATATGATATGGTTACTTATACGTTTTCTGTGACAACTGGTCCTAAAGCTACAACCCTAAATATCAAATATCAATTTGGATCAGAAGAATATCCCGATTATGTAGGTACTCGATTTAATGATGCTTTCGGATTTTTTGTTTCTGGTGGTGGTCTGACTGCTACACAAAACATCGGAAGGCTTCCTAATGGGCAGCCAACTTCAATTAACAAAGTGAATTTTGGTTTTCCTGGTGCTCTACAGACTACTGCAAATGCGGATTCTTCTTTTGATGGAACACAATCTGCTTTATATACAAATAATGGCCATCCTACAACTGTAACTAATGGCAAGCTGGTTACGAATGATAATAGTGGCCCTAAACCTATTATTGTGCAGTTTAATGGTATTACTAAGTTGGTTACTTACACTCTTTCTGGTTTGTCTCCAAACACAACTTACAACTTTAAAATTGTAATTGCTGACTTAGGAGATTATCGATATGACTCTGGTGTCTTTGTCAATACTATCTATGGTACGGCAACTTTAGTTGCTAATAATGATACTTATTCTATTATCTCGGGCAATGATTCTGCAACTTCTGTTTTGCTTAACGATAGTGTAAATGGTACTTCAAATGCATCTCTTTCTGATGTTACTCTTTCTCAGGTTTCTACATCAAACTCAGGTGTTAATTTAAATACTGCTACAGGTTTGATAAATGTTGCGCCAGGTACTCCCGCAGGAGTTTATACTGTTAACTATAGAATATGCGATTTAACATATTTGGAGAATTGTAAAACCGCTGTGGCGACAGTTACAGTATTAGCAAATGATCCCGATGGTGATGGTATAGATAGTTTTACGGATTTAGATGATGATAATGATGGTATTCTTGATACAGCTGAAGGTTTTTGTGCGACAACTGGTTTTGAGGGCTTTGAAACGAATCCTTTACAACCAACCGTGAATGGCAATAATTTTCAGACTGGTCTATCATATAATGGTTGGTCTATAGATGGTATGACTCCAACAGTTCAAGCTAACCCTTTCAATATAATCAGAGTAAATAATACTACGTATAGCTCTGGTCCGGCGAGTGCTCAGGAAGGTTCGCAATATTTGGATATTAATGCAACAGGAGGAAATCTATATAGAGAATTTACTTTAACAACCCCTACTGTGCTAAACGCTTCTGTTTTCTTCTCGCCGAGAGAAACATCAGGTACGGCAATCGCTTTTCAATCAAAGATTGAGCTGATAAAGTTATCGGGAACTAGCCAGACTTGGTCGGGTAACGTAATAAATTATAATTCACTTTCACCTTATGTGTGGACACAGAGCAGTCTTAATAATATAGCATTACCAGCAGGAACATATAGGTTGCAGATGTTTATTCACAATAATGCACACGTAGATAGTATATCATATTGTTTTTCAACAGATACCGATGGTGATACTATACCAGATTATTTGGATGTAGATTCCGATAATGATGGGTGTCCTGATGCAATTGAAGGATCAGAAAATGTAACTTATTCTATGGTTAATCCATTGACGGCAACAACTAATCCTGGACAAATAAGTGTGAGATATGATGGTTTTACTACAGGTACGCCTTCGCAAATTGTTAGTACAGCAACAGCAGCTAATGGTGTTCCTCAATTAGTTAATAATGCTATAAATAATACTAATTCAAGTATTGGTCTTTCAAATAATACTCATGCTGGTTTGGTAGATAATACGGACGGAACAGCAGATGTTGGTCAAGGAAAGGGTAACTCTCAAGATAATAGTTTGAATGACTGTAAATGTTATAGAAATCCAAGTTCAAGTGGAATGGATCTTCCTACTCTTCACGGTATCACTTCTTTCAATAGAGCAGGATCTGGTAATTCAAACTGGCCAATGGTAAGAAATAATGGCTGGACTGCACTTGAGTCTAATACTAAACCTTTCGTTATGAACAGAATGCCAAGTGCAACAGCGAACGGAACAAATATTTTTTCGGGAGAACCTCTTTCAAATGGCTCAGCTGCAATCACTGCTCCTGTAGTTGGGATGACCTATTATGATACAACCAACGATTGTATGAAAATAAATATTGATGGTACAAGAACAGGATGGAAGTGTTTTAAAACGCAGTCTTGCCCAGAAGAAAATTAATTTTAAAATTAAATTTATGAAACTTATATATTCAATTTTCATCAACGTTTTTTTTGTTTCTTCTCTTACCGCACAGGTTGCTATTGGGAAGCAAACTGTACAGCCTGGAGTTTCTTTAGAGTTCGGGACAGGTAATAAGGGTTTGATTTTGCCGTGGGTTCTTAATACTAACGGAACTACAGTTGAATTGAATTCTGCAGCTAATGCAAAAGGAGGTGCTTTGGTTTTGGACGTCAACGATAAAAAAGTGAAGATTTCAAAAAATGACGGAACTTGGGTAGATCTTACCGTTCATGTAAATGAAAAACCAGCTACCGGTGGCAATACAGCTATCGATAATAGCTTGCAAAAAGGAACAGTGTATACTCAAAATAGTAGTGCTAAGTCTCAAATTGGAGGGACTGTTAATGATACTACTCCGGGAATTTTAGTTTTGGCAGATACCAACAAAGTAATGATACCGCCTTTAGTGACGAATCCTGCAGATAATATTAAAAATCCCGCACCTGGGATGATTGTTTTTGATTCTGTGAAAAAACTATTCTGTGTGTATAATGGTACGGTTTGGTCTTATTGGAGAGCAGATAGCTGATTTTTTTAAAATAATCACATACTTAACCACTTCAAAATGAAGTGGTTTTTTATTGTGAAAGAAAAATAAATTTTGTAAATTTGCAGTCTCTTTTGGCGCTAAAAATTAAACATAATACGGTAAAATATTGAAAATCAACTCTTTCATGTTATTGAAAGGGGTTTTGTATTTTATGATATTATAGGATTTTCAGTCCATTAGATATAATAAAAGTATTTTGCACTACACTGTGAAAAGATATACCAGTGTTGCAGTTAGGGAAAATTTAGAAAAAAGAATTATAGAAAAAAGAAATGTAAACTTTTAGTTTTCTATACTTTAGCGCCACTTTAGTCATCTTTTATCTTTGTTCTTTTGTCTCAATAATCTCTGATATTTTTGAATAAACAAAATATTTTTTAACCCTTTCTTAAAAGTTTTATGAGTAAAACAACATCAACAACTAGGGGAGTGGAGAGAATTAATTTCTCTTCGGCTAAAGGAAAAATCATTACTCCGGATTTCTTAGATATCCAGTTAGAGTCATTTAAAGATTTTTTCCAGTTAGATACACTTCCTGAGGACAGAAAGAAAGAAGGTTTGCACAAAACCTTCCAGGAAAACTTTCCTATTACCGATTCTAGAAACCAATTCGTATTGGAGTTTTTAGATTATTTGGTAGATTCTCCACGTTATTCGATCGACGAGTGTGTGGAAAGAGGTTTAACGTATTCAGTTCCTCTAAAAGCCAGACTTAAATTATATTGTACAGACCCTGAACATGAAGATTTTCAGACAGTTGTACAGGATGTATATTTAGGTCCGGTTCCTTATATGACTCCTTCTGGTTCATTCATTATTAATGGAGCAGAGCGTGTTATTGTAACTCAGTTACACAGATCTCCGGGTGTGTTCTTCGGACAGACATATCACGCTAACGGAACCAAATTGTATTATTCAAGAATTATTCCTTTTAAAGGGTCTTGGATGGAATTTACAACCGATATCAACAGCGTAATGTACGCGTATATCGACCGTAAGAAAAAATTACCTTTAACAACATTATTAAGAGCAATCGGTTTTGAATCTGATAAGGATATTCTTCAGATTTTCGATCTTGCAGAAGAAGTAAAAGTTTCTAAAGCTGCCCTTAAAAAAGTAGAAGGAAGAACATTGGCTGCGAGAGTTTTGAACACTTGGTTTGAAGATTTCGTAGACGAAGATACCGGTGAGGTTGTTTCTATCGAAAGAAACGAAATCATCTTGGATAGAGAAACTATTCTTGAAAAAGAACATTTAGATCTTATCCTGGATGCTGGTGTGAAATCTATCCTGATTCACAAAGAAAATTCAAACGAATTCTCTATTATTCAGAATACTTTACAAAAAGACCCTACAAACTCAGAAAAAGAGGCTGTAGAATACATCTATCGTCAGTTAAGAAACGCAGATCCACCAGATGAGGAAACGGCAAGAGGAATCATTGAAAAACTATTCTTCTCTGAGCAAAGATATTCTCTTGGTGAAGTTGGACGTTACAGACTAAACAAAAAATTAGGTCTAAACATTCCTACTACAACTGAGGTTCTTACGAAAGAAGATATCATTGCGATTGTAAGACACTTAATTGAATTGGTAAACTCTAAAGCTGAGGTTGATGATATCGACCACTTATCCAACAGAAGAATTAAAACTGTTGGTGAGCAATTAGCAGGACAGTTTGGTGTAGGTCTTTCAAGAATTGCAAGAACAATTAAGGAGAGAATGAACGTTAGAGATAACGAAATCTTTACTCCACTTGACCTTGTTAATGCTAAAACGTTAACATCAGTAATCAACTCATTCTTTGGTACCAACCAGCTTTCTCAGTTTATGGACCAAACCAACCCGCTTTCAGAAATCACGCACAAGCGTAGACTTTCTGCACTGGGGCCTGGAGGTTTATCAAGAGAAAGAGCAGGTTTCGAGGTTCGAGACGTTCACCATACTCACTACGGAAGAATTTGCCCGATTGAAACTCCGGAAGGACCAAACATCGGTTTGATTTCATCTTTAGGTATTTATGCTAAAATCAATACTCTAGGTTTCATTGAAACTCCATACAGAAAAGTTGAAGGTGGTAAAGTAGATTTAAATGCAGATCCAATCTATTTAAATGCGGAGGACGAAGAAGATAAAGTAATTGCTCAGGCAAACGTTGAGTTAAGTGACAATGGTGATTTCGAAACAGATAGAATTATTGCTCGTCTAGACGGTGATTATCCTGTAGTAGAACCTTCTGAAGTTAATTTAATTGATGTAGCGCCTAACCAGATTTCCGGTATTTCAGCTTCATTAATTCCGTTCTTGGAACATGATGATGCGAACCGTGCATTGATGGGATCTAACATGATGCGTCAGGCAGTTCCTTTGTTGAAGCCACAAGCTCCAATCGTAGGTACAGGTCTGGAACAACAGGTTGCAAAAGATTCAAGAATTTTAATTAATGCAGAAGGAAGAGGTAGTGTAGAATATGTAGATGCAGATAAAATTGTTATTAAATATGAAAGAAGCGAAGACGAAGATTTAGTATCATTCGAATCTGCTACGAAAACATATAATTTAACAAAATTCAGAAAAACCAACCAAAGTACAACCATTACTCTAAGACCAAACGTAAGAGTTGGAGATACAGTACAGAAAGGACAGGTTCTTTGTGATGGTTATGCTACAGAAAAAGGAGAATTGGCTCTTGGTAGAAACCTTGTTGTAGCGTTCATGCCTTGGAAAGGATACAACTTCGAGGATGCCATCGTAATCAACGAAAAAGTTGTGCGTGAAGACTGGTTTACTTCAATCCACGTAGATGAGTATTCTCTTGAAGTTCGTGATACCAAATTAGGTATGGAAGAACTTACAGCAGATATTCCGAACGTTTCTGAAGAAGCTACTAAAGATCTTGATGAGAACGGTATGATTAGAATCGGTGCTGAAGTGAAGCCTGGAGATATCATGATTGGTAAGATTACTCCAAAAGGAGAATCTGATCCTACGCCGGAAGAAAAATTACTTAGAGCAATCTTTGGTGACAAAGCTGGTGATGTAAAAGATGCTTCCTTGAAAGCAGATTCATCATTAAGAGGTGTTGTTATCGATAAAAAATTGTTCTCAAGAAACATTAAAGATAAAAAGAAAAGAACTGAAGAAAAACTGAAGCTTGAAGAAATTGAAAACACTTACAAAGCTAAGTTTGACGAGTTAAGAAATACTTTAATCGAAAAATTGAACACGTTAGTGAGCGGCAAAACTTCTCAGGGAGTTACTAATGACTTAGACGAAGAAATTATCGGTAAAGGTGTTAAATTCACTCATAAATTGTTAACTTCAGTTGAAGATTATGTAAACGTTAGCGGTGCAGATTGGACTGTTGATAACGATAAAAATGAGTTAATTAAACAATTAATTCACAATTACAAAATCAAGTACAACGATATTCAAGGAGTTAAAAATCGTGAGAAATTTGCAATTTCAATCGGAGATGAACTTCCTGCAGGTATCATGAAGTTGGCTAAAGTCTATATTGCTAAAAAACGTAAACTGAATGTTGGGGATAAAATGGCAGGTCGTCACGGTAACAAAGGTATCGTTTCGAGAATCGTTCGTGAAGAAGATATGCCTTTCCTAGAAGACGGAACACCGGTAGATATCGTATTGAATCCACTTGGGGTACCTTCTCGTATGAACATCGGACAGATTTATGAAACAGTTCTTGGATGGGCTGGTCAGAAACTGGGTATGAAGTTCGCTACGCCAATCTTTGATGGAGCAACATTAGATCAGATTACAGAATATACCGACAAAGCAGGTCTTCCTAAATTCGGACATACTTATCTTTATGATGGTGGTACCGGAGAGAGATTCTCACAAGCGGCAACAGTTGGTATCATCTATATGTTGAAATTAGGACACATGGTTGACGACAAAATGCACGCACGTTCTATTGGACCTTATTCACTCATTACTCAGCAGCCTTTAGGAGGTAAAGCTCAGTTTGGTGGACAGCGTTTTGGAGAGATGGAGGTTTGGGCACTTGAAGCATTCGGTGCATCTAACATCTTGAGAGAAATCTTGACTGTGAAGTCGGATGACGTGATTGGTAGAGCAAAAACTTATGAAGCGATTGCAAAAGGAGAAGCAATGCCAGAACCTGGTATTCCGGAATCTTTCAATGTATTACTTCACGAGTTACAAGGTCTTGGATTAGACGTAAGATTGGAGGAGTAAATTAAAAGATTTAATTATTAAAAAATTAATTAACTCCGAGATGATAAGAGCGAAAGTAATTTTTAAATCTTTCAATCTTTAATCTTTTAATCAAAATAAAAATTATGTCAAATAAAAATAAATCAAGTAGATTTAATAAAATAACCATCGGTTTAGCTTCACCGGAGTCTATTTTACAAGACTCAAGAGGGGAGGTGCTTAAGCCGGAAACTATTAACTACAGAACACACAAGCCTGAAAGAGATGGTTTGTTCTGCGAAAAAATCTTCGGTCCTATTAAAGATTACGAATGTGCTTGTGGTAAATACAAGAGAATTCGTTACAAAGGGATCGTTTGCGACCGTTGTGGTGTAGAGGTTACGGAGAAAAAAGTACGTAGAGAGAGAATCGGGCATATCAATTTGGTAGTTCCTATCGCTCACATCTGGTATTTCCGTTCTTTACCAAACAAAATCGGTTACCTTTTGGGTATTCCTTCCAAGAAATTGGATATGATTATCTACTACGAAAGATATGTAGTAATTCAACAAGGTATTGCTAAGAAATTAGACGGTTCCGATTTCGATCATATGGAATTCCTTACAGAAGAAGAGTATCTTGATATTATGGAAACTCTTCCTATTGAAAACCAGTATCTTGATGATTCCGATCCAAACAAATTCATCGCTAAAATGGGTGCTGAAGCAGTTGAGGAATTGTTAAAAAGAATTGATCTTGATGCCTTGTCTTTCGACTTGAGACACAAAGCTCACAACGAAGGTTCAAAACAAAGAAGAACAGAAGCTCTTAAGAGATTGAACGTTGTAGAAGCATTGAGAGGTGCTAATACAAGAATGATCAACAGACCGGAGTGGATGATTATGCGTGTGCTTCCTGTTATTCCACCAGAACTAAGACCATTGGTTCCGTTGGATGGAGGACGTTTTGCTACTTCCGATTTGAATGACCTTTACAGAAGAGTGATCATCAGAAACAACCGTTTGAAGAGATTATTGGAGATCAAAGCTCCTGAAGTAATCTTGAGAAACGAGAAGCGTATGCTTCAGGAATCTGTAGATTCATTATTCGATAATACAAGAAAATCTTCTGCAGTAAAATCTGAATCAAACAGACCATTGAAATCACTTTCAGATTCATTGAAAGGTAAGCAAGGTCGTTTCCGTCAGAACCTATTAGGAAAAAGGGTAGATTACTCGGCGCGTTCGGTAATTGTTGTAGGTCCAAACTTACAGCTTCACGAATGTGGTATCCCTAAAGATATGGCTGCGGAATTATACAAACCGTTCATCATCAGAAAACTGATTGAAAGAGGAATTGTAAAAACCGTAAAATCTGCTAAAAGAATCATCGACAGAAAAGAACCTGTTGTATATGATATCCTTGAAAACGTGATGAAAGGTCACCCTGTTTTATTAAACAGAGCACCTACGCTTCACAGATTGGGTATTCAGGCATTCCAGCCTAAAATGATTGAAGGAAAAGCAATTCAGCTTCACCCATTGGTAACAACGGCTTTCAACGCCGATTTCGATGGTGACCAGATGGCGGTACACTTACCGTTAGGTCCTGAAGCAATCCTTGAAGCTCAGTTATTGATGTTAGGTTCACAAAATATCTTGAACCCTGCAAATGGTTCTCCTATCACTGTACCTTCTCAGGACATGGTTCTTGGTCTTTATTTCATGACCAAAGAGTTGAGTTCTACAGAAGATATGAAAGTAAAAGGTGAAGGTCTTGCATTCTACTCTCCTGAAGAAGCGGAAATCGCTTATGCAGAAGGTAGAGTATCTTTAAATGCTAAAGTAAGATGTAGACTTCCGGTTAAAGAAAACGGAGAAATCGTTACAAGATTAATCGAAACTTCTGTAGGTAGAATTTTATTCAACCAGATTGTACCTAAGCAGGTAGGATATATTAATGAACTTTTAACGAAGAAATCATTAAGAAATGTTATCGGTAAAATCCTTGCAGATACAAATTTCCCTACAACTGTGAAGTTCTTGGATGCCATGAAAGATTTAGGATATTCAAACGCATTCAAAGGAGGTCTTTCTTTCTCTCTTGGAGATATTGTAGTTCCGGTAGAGAAAAAACAGATGATTGCGCAGTCTATTGAAGCTGTTGACGAAATTAGAGCTAACTATAACATGGGTCTAATTACCGATACAGAACGTTATAACCAGGTAATCGACGTTTGGACGAATACCAACGCGGGATTAACAGAAATGATCATGAGCAGAATGAAAACCGACAAAGGCGGATTCAACTCTGTATATATGATGCTTGATTCTGGAGCAAGGGGTTCTAAAGAACAGATCCGTCAGTTATCCGGGATGAGAGGTTTGATGGCGAAACCGCAAAAAGCTGGTTCTACCGGTGCGGAAATCATCGAAAACCCGATTCTTGCGAACTTTAAAGAAGGTCTTTCTATCTTAGAATACTTTATCTCTACCCACGGTGCCCGTAAAGGTCTTGCGGATACCGCTCTTAAAACTGCCGATGCAGGTTATTTAACGAGAAGATTGGTAGACGTTGCACAAGACGTTATCGTTACAGAAGACGATTGTGGAACTTTAAGAGGTACAGAAGTTACTGCCTTGAAGAAAAATGACGAAATTGTAGAAAGAATTTCTGAAAGAATTTTAGGTAGAGTTTCTTTACATAATATTTATGATCCTGAAAGTGATGAATTAATTGCTGAAGCAGATGAGGTTATTACTGAATCTTTAGCGAAGAAAATTGAAGAAGCAGGATTAGAAGCGGTTGAAGTTCGTTCACCATTAACTTGTGAAACTAAAAAAGGTATCTGTGCTAAATGTTACGGTAGAAACTTAGCAACAGGTAAGATGATTCACATGGGTGAAGCGGTAGGTGTAATTGCAGCACAGTCTATTGGGGAACCAGGAACTCAGCTTACGTTGAGAACCTTCCACCAAGGGGGAACTGCAGGAAACGTATCAGAAAACCCTTCAATTGTAGCAAGAAGAGACGGTATCGTAGAAATGGATGAAGTAAGAACCATTACTTCTGAAGATGAAAACGGTAATACAGCTGAAGTTGTCGTTTCACGTTCAACAGAATTCCGTTTGGTGGCAGATAACGAGGCTAGAACTCCGTTAATGGTTGCCAACATTCCTTATGGTGCTATCTTGGCGGTAAAACCGGGAGATAAAGTAAGCAAAGGGGATATGATCTGTAGATGGGATCCGTACAACGCGGTTATTATTGCAGAAACAGCCGGTAAAGTAGAATACGAAGATATTATCCAGGGTATTTCATTCCAATTGGAAATCGACGAGCAGACAGGTTTCGAAGAGAAAGTTATTTCAGAATCGAGAAACAAGAAAGCGGTACCTACTTTAAAAGTGGTAGATTCTAAAGGTGTTGAACAGAAAGGTTACAACTTACCGGTAGGAGCCCACTTAATGGTTAACGACGGTGAAAAAATTAAGGCTGGTAAAGTCTTAATCAAAATCCCAAGAAAATCTGCAAAAGCAGGGGATATCACCGGAGGTCTTCCGAGAGTTACCGAATTATTCGAAGCAAGAAATCCTTCAAACCCAGCGGTGGTTACAGAAATCGACGGGGTAGTTTCTTACGGAAAAATTAAGAGAGGTAACCGTGAATTAATCGTTGAAGCTAAAACTGGTGAGAGAAAAATTTATTTAGTTAAATTATCAAACCAAATTTTGGTACAGGAGAACGACTTCGTAAGAGCTGGTTCACCACTTTCTGACGGTTCTATCACTCCGGAAGATATCTTGAGAATAAAAGGTCCAACTGCAGTTCAGGAATATTTAGTAAATGAAATTCAGGAAGTTTACCGTTTACAAGGGGTAAAAATCGACGACAAGCACTTCGAAATTATCGTAAGACAGATGATGACGAAAGTTTCTATCGTAGATGGAGGTGATACTCAGTTCCTTGAAGGTGCTCTTGAACATAAATATGACTTCTTGGAAGAAAACAACAGAGTATTTGGTCTTAAAGTAGTTACTGAAGCCGGAGATTCTAAAGCTTTCAAACCGGGACAGATGATTACTGCAAGAGAATTAAGAGACGAAAACTCAAAATTGAAGCGTGAAGATCAAGCTTTGGTGGAAGTAAGAGATGCTTTACCTGCAACAGCGACTCCTGTATTACAAGGTATTACAAGAGCGGCTCTTCAAACGAAATCGTTCATGTCTGCTGCATCATTCCAGGAAACAACTAAAGTTCTTAACGAAGCTGCGGTTGCCGGTAAGGTAGATGATCTTAACGGTCTTAAAGAAAATGTAATTGTAGGACACAGAATTCCTGCAGGTACAGGTCTTAAAGAATATCAAAGTGTAATCGTGGGTTCTAGAAAAGAATTCGAAGATTTGAATTAATAAAAAGAATAAAGGATTCGGGGTATGAATGAGTATTCCGAATCCTGAATTCAAAAAAATAATTATAAATTAATGTTCAGGCTTCAAACTTTTATTTATTTTTGAAACTTGAATATTAAAACAAAAACTTTAAACAAAAAATGGACAATCAAAATCAAAATCCACAAGATGGAAACATCAACATTCAGTTAAACGAAATGATCGCTTCAGGAGTTTACTGTAACTTAGCATTAGTAAACCATTCTCCATCTGAATTTGTGGTAGACTTCATCCAAATGATGCCGGGTGTTCAACAAGCTAACGTAAGATCTAGAGTAATCTTGGCTCCTCTTCATGCAAAGAGAGTTTTGGCTGCACTTCAGCAAAACGTTGCGAATTTTGAGCAACAATTCGGAGAAATTAAAGAAGTTGAACCTTTCGTATTGGGAGGAAATAATGTACAAGCTTAAGATTTTCTCAACATAAAAAAGAGCCTCAGTTTTTTTAGCTGAGGCTCTTTTGTTGTGGTAATAAACCTATTTTAAAATCTTAGAAAATCCTGAATAACTTTTTGAAATTCAGGAACACTGAATCCACGGCTTGAAGGATGATGCAAACCCATAGCTTTGCAAGTTCCTCCAACATAGTCTAGCGCTCTTACATTCCATCGGTCATTGATTTTTCCCAGATGATTTCCCCAACCAAGTTTGTTGAAAAAATGCTCCCAAAGTCGGCTGGAAAATACAATTACTTTTTCGGGCTTTACAATTTCCAAATATTCTTTGAAAGCACGTTCAGCAATATCTTTCTCTGCATTTGTAGGAACTTGGTCCGCATTGGTAAAAGCACTCTGAACAGCATTGGCAAAAGCAATCTTATGCCAAAATTCCTGATGGGTATGATGATTGAAAATTTTCAGAATAGTCTTGTGGAAATTACTCGAAATATCGTCTAACTCGGCAATCTGAGCTTTTGTGAAATTTTCCAGATTATTCGGAAGTCCATTATTAAAATAGTGAGAATCTCCGATTATCAGGAGTTTGCCATATTCAGATTTTCCGTAATTTTTACCAATCCAAGGGGAGAAAGTGAGATTTTGCATTTTTAGTTTTTAAACAAACCAAACGGGTTTTTAAACCCGTGAGGTTTAGGAAAAAGTTTGACAACCTGTCTGTTTATTATTTATTGTTTTACAATATCAAAATTGGAAATGCTTAACCCATTTACGGCAGTTTTATCGCCATATTTTTTGTTGATGGCTTCAACCACTTCTTTTTGTGTAGGCGGTCTGCTTGCATTTCTTATTATAATTTCTACAAACATTCCTTTGGCGAGTTTGCCGGATTGTTTTTTTGCAGTTGCAATGTAGAGGTGGGTGGACATGGGTTAGTATTTCTTTAAATCATTAAATGGTTAATGCAGATTTGTTGAATGAATAATATGGTTTATTTACCATCTGCATCTTCCATATCATCAATCTCAGAAGTGTCAGAATTTAACATTGATAACATATCGGGACTAATGCCCAAATCTTTAAGTTTTTCTTGAATTTCTTTTACTTGATTTAGAATATCCTTAAACTCATTTAATGTTTCTTTAATTTCTTGTGTTAATCCTTTTTCATTTAAATTTTCATTCAAGTCTTTAGCAACCTCATTAATATTTTCTTTAGTTTCATTAAAATTACTAACGATTTCTGTTTGGTTTTCTGAAAAATTTTGTGGTTCAAATTCAATTTTATCTTGAATCTCATTTAGCTTCTCAGAACTTTTGTTCAGTTTCTCAGCATTTTCGGGTGATAAAAAATTATTAATTTCTTTAAAGCCTGTTTCTTTCATAGCATCAAAACCACCTTTTAAAGCATCGTTAATACTTTTACCTTCTTTTATTCCTTCAATTCCTGTTTTCAAAGCTTCTTTTAAAGTTGTTACTGCGGCGTTTTTTAATGCTGCTGTTAGTGCTTCCATACTTAATTTATTTTTATATTGACTAATTTACTTTTATAATTTATTTTATTTAATAGGTGAACCATGTATTTAAGTATTGGTTTTACAGTTTCTCTATCTAAGTAAGTAATCTTTAATAAGACTTTAATAAAATCTATTTTTAAACCATTCAAACTTTTTGTTTCATCCCAATTTTGCCTTAATAGAAAATCTAAAGCAATAACTTCATTTATAAAATTAACATCATTTTCGCTGATCTTTTTTTCTTTTTCGTAGTTGTTAATAATTTGTAATACTTTTTCAACCTTTTCTTTTTTAGTGTTTTCTATCAGGTGTTTAAACTCTTTTTCTTTAAACCCAAATTCCGCAATAGAAAAAAAAGAGTATTTTAGTATTCTAATATCCAACTGCGTAGCAGTAGAAAAAAATAAGCGATGAAATTCGATCTAT
>NZ_JADQBD010000073.1:0-13879 GCF_017808115.1 Chryseobacterium sp. RR2-3-20
TGTTCGGAATCAATGGACTTAAATTCAGCCAAAATAATCAAACTAATCAACTCTATATCAGACAGTTTTGGTTTTATTGGTTTAAAATAAAAATTTTCAGTTTCGGAAATGTCTCTTAAATTATTTAAAATTAAATTGTAACTTGCTTCAAGGTTGCTCATAATTGTATTTGATTGGTAGTCAATACAATATACTAATTTTTAGTCACTTGAGCAACCTTTTTTATAATGCACTACGGGTTAACTATAAGAATTTTCAGAAACATTTTTAGGGATAAAAAAAACAAAAGACACACTCAATTGTGCATCTTTCGTTAGATTTAATTTAATAATTATTGCATATCAAATATATTAACAGTTTTTATAATTTCCAATAGTTGTGAAAAAAAATACTTTCTTTTTTGAAAGGATTTTAAAGATATTTTTATTTGAATGAATTTAGAAACCACCCGAATCTCCAAATGTAAATGTTGCTGAGATTCCTGCCCTTATAGTCGATAATGGGAACGCCGTAGATATCTTATACTTTGAGGTCATCTGCTCGTAGAATAATCTCAAATTTAGATTCTGGGAAACGTTATAATCAGCAGAAAGTTTAATATTCATTAATTTTTGTCCTCCTGTAACCTGAGAATCATTCAGCAAAATATTCATAATACTTGTGCGGCTGTCTCTTAAAGAAATATCTCCACGAATATTAAGATCCGAACCTTTCGCTCTTGCACCTCGCTGATTATTGGTTCCTAATCTGAAATTTCTCACAATATATCCCAATCTTACAACATACTCTGTATTGGCATCTTCTGTTAAAGTTTGATTCACCAATCCTAAAATTAATGATCGTACTTTATTGTACTGTATACCAAACTGCATATTGTTTCTCATCGTTACATCTACTCCAATTAGAGGAGAAAACGCCTCTGTATAACCTACCTGTGCAAATGTATAAGGATTTATAAAGTTATTGTTAACATCTCTTTGCGAAGTTCCTGCGTTATTTTGACTGTTGAAATAATCTATATTAGACTGAATTCCTGCTGCTGTATATGTTGCTGTATATCCATGCAGAATATCAAACTTACTGAACTGCCCGTTAATCATCGGAATATTTCTTAAACCTGAATAAATAATCCTCCAGTTTGGAATCGGAAGTCCAGATTTCTTAGGATTCGTCATTCGTTCAGGATTTTTTCCTTCAACAGCTGCACGGAATGCAGGGATTAAAACATAAGCATTAGAAATACTGTATCCATCTGCAAAACCATTAGGATTCAGGTTGCTTCCAAGTTGTTGGGAAAGATTTCTTGCTTGTGTTCTTATGGCATCGTAAATATAATTACCATCTTTAAAGGATGAATTTAATAAAACCACAGTATTAGAATAAGACACCATATCGTTGGCAAATGTAAAATCTGGATTAGAATTTCCAAAATTGTCCCGATAATTGAAGCCTGTGTGAGAAAAATTTCTGTTGTATGTGCTTAATACATTAAAATCTATTCTAAAATCATTTATTGGAGAAACCTGCAAATCTGCCCTCAGTTCTCGGGTGGAGAGTTTTACATAAGGATCAATCATATATGGAGAATCGCTTACCCATCCTCTTTCCATTACCAATCTTCTAATGTCTGCCTGCGAACCGAATAAGAAGCCTAAAGAAGGACCTCCGAAATCCTGCCCATAACCATAACCATTAGGGGAATATAGTAATCCCGGAATAACGCTACTGTTATTTTCGGTATAATTTACATTCAGCTGTTTAATAGACGTCAGCAAATAAGCTGCACTCTGAAATACCGAAAGTTTATTTTTAAACTTATAGCTTTTAAATGCATATCTCTTTTTCTCCCACGCCTGTGTATAAGCATTGTTTAGAGAATCCTGTTCCTGCTTTCTCTTTTGCAGCGTCGTAGCCATCCTTTTGAAATAACTGAATTGACTAAAAAACTTTGGAAGATCGGCTGAAGCATTGGCAGAAATAATATTGCTGTTCTGCCCAATAGAACCTAAACTTCCTTCTGGACTTGTAAGCAAAGCAGTAGATCTTGCATTCCAATTATAGGTAAAACCATATCCTACCTCAGCTTCAAGAAAATCTAAATAAGGTAAATGCTGAAACGGAAGTCTATAATTAAGCTGTACATTGTGCTTGTACAAAACAGGTCTTCCTGCCCTGAAAACATTCCCGAAAATAGACGAATTATTCATTGTATTAACGTCTATATTATCATTCAGAGTTCTTGTGGCAGAATTAATCTGCATTTTCAAGGATTTTGTAAAATTGAATTCTAAACCATATTGCCAGCCGAAATAGAAATTTCTGTTTTTCAGTGCAGCAAACTGATCATTAAGATTACCGCTCAGAATGGCATCAATATTTCTGAATTCAAGCTCATTATAATTTCTGTCTAATTCTGTACGGAAAGATACCCTTGTAGGAATGGGATTGAAATTGAATTCTTTAACCCATTTCAAATATTTTGCAGATTTTGCAGTATCGTTTACTATTTTCCTGAAAGGCCTTAATTCCCAAGGTTTGAAGTTATAATTGTAATCTAAATAACCTCTAAGATATTGTCTGTAATTTTTCTTGGTATAAATATCTCGATAATGATCGTCGTTGTATACCGTTGTTAAAGAAAGGTTTTCAACATCATAAAATTTTGGTTTACTGTTGGGTTTTACTCTTTCTTTATGCATATTTACAACACCAATACTTCTTTGCTGTGTGTATGTTCTTGCAACTTTTTTAAGCTCTTCTCTGTTGGCCGCTTTCTTAAATTCTACATCCGTATCCAATGGATTATATTTAGGATCTTCGATGGTTTGAGAGTAAGAATAGTTTACCGGAATTTTCATACCTGTTTTTTCAGGAAGAAATTTATCCACATTTACAGCAGTATTAATACTGAAAGCAGATTGTGTAGACTGGTTTCTTTCCGCAGGTTTAGAGTCTATATTCCCAAAACCTACAGAGGTATAAGAGGCACTGGTATTTACCGTTGCAAAATCTCCAAGATTAAAATTTAAACTTGCATTTCCTGCATAACCACCATCATTTTCAATTTCAGAAAGACGAATTTCGTTTACCCAGAGAACACGGTCAATAGAAACACCACCAACATCTCCTCCATTCCTGATTCCTACCATAATGGTGGTAATATTTCCTAAACTTGGGCGGCCTTTAATATACATTTTTTTAAATGTGGCACCACCTCCAAATTCGGGATCCAAAATTCTTTCTACAAGAGCATTCGGTTTATTTCTGTCGCGTCTTATTTTAGCATCCACAAAATCCTGAATGTTAATATCTACTTCATTTTCGTATGGCCAGATTTCCAATGGAGCTGTTGCTGTTCTTGGAGTAATTCTCAGTGAAGATTCGTACTCATAATAGTTATCCGAAGCATCACTTCCTAAACGGATAAAGAACTTAGTTTTTTCATCAATTTGCCCATCTGTTCTTCTGTCGCTTGGTGATTGAGCATGTACAAAAAGTTTCAGTTTTTTGTATCTTCTCATATCGAGTGTCGTATTTTTGAATACACCTCTAGCTTCATTAGCATTAAGTCCTGTAGCTTTTATGTAAAGGGAAGATTCGTTCTGTCTTTGTACTCCTGCATTTCCGCTCAACACTTGTCTGTCGATTCCCGGAGGAAGTACATAAGGAGGTTGGTTGAGTGCATTTTCTTCAATATTTACACTTCCAACTTCAAAATTTTCTATATTTTCTATATTTAAACCTTCATCAAAAGATGGATTGGGTATTACAGACGGAGAAACAGAAGCGTTCCAGTATTTTGCAATGTTTTTAGGATATCTTCTCCAATCTGAACGGATTAAATCCATCGTACCGAATCTCAACGTTGAAGTTTCATCGAAACCGGTTAACAACATTCTTGCAAACCTAACATTATTAAGAATAGATGCACTTTTTTCGCCTTCTGCATCAGATTCTGCAAATTTAGACACCGGAATTCTGAATAAATACCATTTAACATTATCCGTAGCACCGTTCTGAAAAGATGCCTGAACCGTTTTTACATCAACAATATTATTCTGCCCCAAAACCAAATTAGCTTTATCTAATTTTACAACATATTCGTTATAACTTTCGCTTTGGTCTAGATTATAATCTTTATTAATATCTTCTGCATCCGGAGTTTGTGTAGCAACTTCCAAAGAATTACTCTGCGAGTTTCCTTCCGGACCTCTAAAGTACTTGTATCTCTGAACCACTGAAGAGGACATATTTCCTGTGAATTTATCCGACATGTAGAATACAAAATCATCCAAAGCAGGATCTAATAAGTTAGTAACAGGATTCACAAATGTATTTCCGAATCTTGCAGTTTCCTGATCAGAGCTTAAACCATCATACCCTAAATCCTGAGCCGTTCTGTCTGCACCTTCAGTTGAGAAAGCATACAAAATTGGCGGTTGTTTTGGCTGAATTCCCCAGTTTGATGAACTTGTACTGGAAGGATTTCCCGCTGTTGGCAAACCGTTTTCATACTGCATTAATCCATCTTTAAGCACATCTTCCGAAACATTTCCTAAATGAAGCAATAGCTTCGGATTAGTTCCTAAAGCGTGTCCGTCTGCATAAGGATCCATCATCCAGAATTCAACATATTCAATATTTGAATTTACGAAATTGGAAACACTGATTGGTCGCATAATACCCGCCCATCTCTGAGCCGTACTTTCTGCATTTGGATTGGCATTATAAGGTCCTTTTTCCTGCGGATAATAAGAGATATCAAATGTATTGGTGAACGTCTGCTCACCGGCTACAAAATCTCTGTTATTAAAGATTTCTGAAAACTGAACTCTTCTTGATGCGTGATTGGAAACCGTTTGCGGAGTAATTCCCTGCGGTGGTCTTCCTCCAACTCCCCAAAATCTCGGGTCTATATTATACCACGACAATAATCCTCTTCCGTACCCATTGGTAAGATTATCATTAGCTCCGGCTCCGGCAAAAATAGGATTAGACTGATTTTTTTCCGGTTTCGAGGCTAAACTCCACGCACTCGGTTCTTTTAATGAAATTTTGGATGTTGTCTGTTCAAAATCATCAATGTAAGACTGGTCGTTGGTTCCTTTATTTAATCCCGGAATGAGATACGCTCCTTCCATTTTGAAATTAAGATTAGATGGAGCTTCTGTATTAATTCCCGGAATTTTATCGGTAAGTCTGGTAAGAAACGGCAACTGATTATTGTACATCATGTTGATTCCCGCCATGGTATTATTTACTGCTTCCTGCCCGAAATTAACTTTCTGAGTAAGAGGAGATTCAGAATAATTTACAATGGTTCCTCCAAAGATGAAGTTTTCACTTACTCTTCTTTCTAAATTCAGACCTAAAAATCTTTTTCTCTGAGTGTTGAATGTTAACTGATTTTCTAATGAAATATTGATCGCCTGTCCTGACTGTTTTACGGTTTCATTGATAATATTTACCGTACCCAACATATAATCGACAGTATAATCTATTCCTTCCGTAAGCTGAACTCCGTTTGCAGATACTTTTACCGATCCCTGAGGTACATTTACAGCTCCCAGTGAAATTCCCTGCCCTTGTGCTCCTTTATAACGACCTTCAATGGTATATCGTTGTGCAAGATTACTTGCGCTTGCAACCTGCTTCTGCTGGTTATATAAATCTGAAAATACATATTGAGGATTATTCCCTACCAAACCTGCCATATACGATCCAAATGGCTGAACTTTGGTAAACATAATTCTTCCCTGGGACTGTCTGATGGTAATTCCTTCCACGAAATCGAAAACTCCGTCTCCCAAAACCCCGTTATTACTCTGCAAATCTCCATTTACATTCAGACGATCCCAATTTAAGAGTTTCAGCAAATTGGTATCCTGAACCGAAGTATTGGGCAGATAATTTACTTTCCCTCCCGTTTTCGGATCTCTGTAAAAAACATTCAAAATAAATCCATCCCGATCTACCTGTACCGCATCCAAAGAATAAAAATTCTTCATCATTAAATTCCACATTGGAGAATTAACGTTGATTTTGTTATTCGGTCTCAGTAATTTTGTTACCAAAACAGGACTTTCTTCAGAAAACTCTCCTACTTTGTACACCTGATTGGTTCCATTTACGGTATATGAATAAGAAACCGCTAAAAGCTGATTTTCGTTAAGTTTTTGATTAAGAGATATATAACCTAACTGCGGGTGAAAGGTAAATTCGTTGGTATTTAAACGTCGTGCTTTGGTGTTGAAAACATAATGCTCTCCATTATCATAAGGCTGTGTACTTCCTGGAAATGTTTGTCCCTGAAAGTTAGGAAGATAATTTTTACCCTGTTCTCTTGGAGTCCCTATTGCGGAATTTACCTGCTGATAAAGACCATTCTGAGAGTTATCCGGCAAACCAGAAGCACCTTCTCCCAAATCTCTGATTCCTATAATACTTTTTTGGTAGGCAAGGTTAGAATTCCCCTGATCGAGTACCCAAACTTCCATTCTTGAAATATTAATTCTCGAATTTATCTGTGGGTAATTCAGTAACGCATCATCATAATTATTTAAAAAATACTGTCCAATAAAAAAGTGTTGGTTCTCTTCATAATCCAAAGCATTAATTTTGAATGTACTCATTGTACCACCTCCCTGCACCACAATATTTCTTGCTTCGCCCTGTTGTTGCGAAAGTACTATAGTCCCATAAGTTTTACCAAGCTGAAACTCAGATTTGATACCAAATAAAGATTCAGAACCTCTGATAAGACTTGTAGAAAGCGGCATATTTACATTACCAAATTCTATTCTTTTTATAATTTTGTCTTCGCCTCCTGCATTCGGTTTGTGTACATCTCCCAAACCTTTTGTCTGAAGATCTTTCCAAGTTCCTTTTGCCTGCCAAACGAGATTCATTCGATTTTCAAAAGCGAAACCACTTTGTGTATCGTAGTTGGCTTTCAACTGTAGGTTTTCCCCCACTTTACCAATTAATCCCAATTGAATTCTCTGATTAATATCAAAAGCAAAACTGGTTCTGTTTTGAGGTAAAATCATAGGATTATCTATCTTCTGGTAAAGACCCCCAAAATCAAAAGAAGCATAACCGGAAGGAATAATTTCAATTTTATTACTTCCAAAAATAGATTCGAAAAGCTTGTTGTTAATAGTTAGAGAAGGAATTAGACCTTTTCGGGCAGCACCGGTTTTATCCTTCCTGAACATAAGATTGTATTGATCCGACTTATCTTTATAAAAAGATTTAGACTGCTCTGCAAGCATAAATTCCTGATAATCTTCCGGAGACATTGCAACGGGCGGTCCCGTCACCGTATTTCCGATTTTAGGATACACATAATACATCCCGGTTTTTATATCGTAGTATGCCTCGTAATAAGTAGGATCTGTAACCTCGTAATTTTTCCTGATGGAAAAACCCTGCTGATTCTGTTCCTGTGCAAACATATCTACAGAATAAAATATGAATGCCAAGAATATGTATATGCTGAGAAATTTATTATTTTTCACCAAAAGTTAAATATTTTTTAAAATTTGCTTTACCAATTCTTCTACAGAAAGCTCAGGATTTTGTTTTAAAATACGATCGGCAATCTTTTCACTGGTTCGTTTTGGAATGCCCAAAACTTCTAATGCAGATAACGATTCTTCCTTAATTTTATTATTCGTTACAGAAGAAATATTCTCTTCTGCATTGCTGAATTTCTGCACTTTATCTTTTAAATCTACAATAATTCTCTCGGCAGTTTTAGCTCCAATTCCCTTAGCTTTCTGAATAAGAGCTGCATTTCCCGAAAGTATTGCAGAGGCTATTTCATCTAAACTTAAAGTGGAAAGTAATATTAAAGCGGATACAGCTCCCACTCCGTTGACACTAATTAAGAGATTGAACATTTCTTTTTCTAGCCGAGAATGAAAACCAAAAAGCAAATGTGCATCTTCGCGGATAATTTGCTGAACAAACAAAAAGGTTTCTTTATTTAAAATGAGTTTTTGAGAAGTCATTAGGCTGATTCCCACATAATAACCTACTCCGTTTATGTTGATAACAGCATAAGTTGGGGTAAGTTCCTGCACAACGCCTTGTAAAGAAAATATCATTATCAATTTTTATAACTCCCAAATATAGTAATTTAATGTAAGTTATAGATTCATTTAACAGAAGAATGATATTTAACTTTTTTTAGTACAGGTTAGATAAAATTTCCGAGTAGTGAGAAGAAATTTAAAAAATTGAGAATAAGTGCAAATAAAAAAAACTCACAATGAGATGTGAGTCTTAAGTGAGCGCGAAAGGATTCGAACCTTTGACCGTCTGCTTAGAAGGCAGATGCTCTATCCAGCTGAGCTACGCACCCATTTGTAATTTTGAAAAAATTATCGAAAACTGTCGGGGCGGCAGGATTCGAACCTGCGACCTCCTGGTCCCAAACCAGGCGCGATGACCGGACTACGCTACGCCCCGTAAAAAGAGCACCCTATAAGAATTACCTCTTTTTTTGTGGGTGCAAATTTAAATATTTTCTCTAATAAGACCAAGAAATTTATTAAAAATTTTAATATTTCTTTTAACGATGCCTATTAAATGATTTTTTGAAAAGAAAAAGCCTCTTTAAAACTATGGATAAGGAGCTATTTCTACTTCTAAACCTTCCATTGCATCGTTAATATGCAACTGACATCCTAATCGGCTATTTTCATGAACATGGAAGGCTTCGGCAAGCATCGCATCTTCTTCCGCTCCCATTTCTTCTAAACCAGGATCTTTTATAACGTAAACCTGACAGGAAGCACACATTGCCATACCACCGCAAACTCCAATAGTTCCTTCTTCTGCCAATTCGTAGGCACGGATAACCTCCATCAAATTCATAGACATATCGGTTGGAGCCAAAATGTCGTGAGCAACGCCTTCTCGATCTGTAATTTTAATATTAATATCTGACATACTTATAGCGTGAAATTAATCAATTTTTTTAACCACCGCTTTTTCTGCTTCTTTACGGCTACCATCAAAACCATCTACTCCACTTACAGTAGTATATTTCAATACGAATTTTTTACCCGGATTCAGTCTGTTGTAAACACTCTGACACATTAATGTAGCCTCATGAAACCCGCAAAGAATTAACTTCAATTTTCCAGGATAAGTATTGATATCCCCAATTGCGTAAATACCATCTATATTGGTTTGATAATCTAATGCATTATTCACTACAATCGCATTTTTTTCGATATTCAATCCCCAATTACCAATTTCTCCCAACTTAGGTGTTAAACCAAAAAGTGGAATAAAATAATCTGTATCAATATCATAGGCATCTTCTCCATCTACCTGAACTGTAATAGCTTCTACTTTACCGTTCCCTTTAATCCCGGTAACTTCAGCAGGAGTAATCAGTTTAATTTTTCCTTGATTTTTAAGCTCCTGAACTTTCTCAACAGAATCTAAAGCTCCTCTAAATTCATTTCTTCTGTGAATTAAAGTAACTTCACTTGCTACATTAGAAAGGAAAATACTCCAGTCTAGTGCAGAATCTCCTCCACCCGCAATAACTACTTTTTTATTTCTGAAATGCTCCGGTTCTTTTATAAAATATTCAAGACCTTTTTCTTCATAATCGGCAATATTATCAATGGTAGGCTTTCTAGGTTCAAATGTACCCAAACCACCAGCAATTGCAATAGCTTTAGCTCTATGCACAGTTCCTTTATTGGTAATTACCTCAAACCATTCATCATCAACTTTTGTATAAGAAACGGCAGTTTCTCCCAAAGTAAAACCTGGCTGAAACTGTTTAATCTGCTCCATTAAATTATCAATAAGCTCTCCTGCATTTACAGATGGATATCCCGGAATATCAAAAATCGGTTTTTTAGGATACAACTCTGCCAACTGACCTCCGGGTTGCGGAAGTGCATCTATAATATGGCATTTCATTTTCAATAAACCAGCTTCAAACACTGCAAAAAGTCCTGTTGGTCCTGCCCCGATAATCAATATATCTGTAGTAATCATAATTTGACGATTATTTAATAATTTGTAGCGCAAATTTACTAATTTTAATGCGAAGCATATTTAATATTGTCTAAATAAAAAACTGAGATTTATCAAAGCATATAAAAACAACTCAGAAACTTGGCAATATTTTTGTAAAATGAAGATTATGAAGAAAATACTCATTATTGTAACCATTATAATATCATTCTTTGGTTACTCTCAACTGACGAATATTGCCGACGGTGAATCTTTAACTTTGAGAATACATTATGGGTTTCTTAACGCCGGCTCTGCAAATCTAACCACAAAAAAAATCACTTTTAACGGAGTACCTCATCTTTACGTGAAAGGCACAGGACAAACAACGGGTGCAGTGAGAGCTTTTTTTAAAGTGGATGACCTGTACGAAAGCTACATTAATATCGCTACCGAATTACCCAGTTTTTATGTAAGAAATGTAAAGGAAGGAAGTTACACCCAACATCTTCAAACTATTTTCAACCATCAGAACAATACGCTGATTTTAACTGACAAAAAGACTCCCGCCAATGGTTCTAAAACTATAAAATCGGTAAAAGGAGTTCAGGATATGCTTTCCTGCTTTTATTATTTAAGAAGTAAAACAGCTGCCGAACTTAAAGTGGGAACCGTTATTAACATGAACGTCTGGATTGATGATGAAATGTTTCCTTTTCAGCTGAAAGTAACCGGAACAGAAAATCTGAAAACAAAATTCGGAACAATAAACTGTCTTAAAATAATTCCTTCGGTAAAAAGTGGAAGGGTTTTTAAAGAAAAAGAAGGAGTTACAATGTGGGTAAGTAATGATGCCAACCACATCCCTATTCTTTTGAAAGCAGAACTCGCCGTAGGATCTCTAAAAGCAAGTATTGATGATTATAAAAATGTAAAATATCCGCTAAAGTTTAGCAAATAACAAAAAAAACTCTCCAAGCATTCAGTTTGGAGAGTTTTTTGTTAAAAATTTGTGTTTTTTATTGAAAACTTTTTTCCTTATATTTAAAAGCTCTGTAATAATAAGGCTTTTTTCCATCATTTGTGAATGAAAACTATTTGTGTTTTTTGGGGCGTAACTTAGTTTAAAGTTGTTACTATAAAATAAGATACTAGGTTAATCAATGTGTGTTTATAGAATCGTATTTTCTTTTCGTCATTTGTGTTTTACAAAATTCTCACTAGCGACTAATGAGCTATTTTGATGTTGTAAAATTACCACCATTATAGCTTTCGAACAAAAAAAGAACAATAGATAGAATTCGGCTTGGTTGTAGATATTTATCTACAAATTAAAAAACAAATAAGCATCCCTCGAGGAATGCTTATTTTTACTTTTATTATAAAAACAACTAACTAATTTTAAGTAAATCAATCAGTTCCACAATATTTTCAATTTCTAATTTTTCGAAAATACGTTTTTTAGTGGTACTTATGGTATTTTGTTTCACTTCGAGAATGTTGGCGATCTCTAGATTACCCAATCCTTTTGCATATAATTCTGCAATCTGAAGTTCTCTTGAAGTAAGCTTCTGAAGAGGATTTGCAGCATTAGGATTTATATAAGCTTCCACCAAAACCGACTGCGTAACAGAAGAAAGGTATTTTCCTTCTTTACAAAATCTGGTAACAGCTTCTTTTGTTTCTTCCTCTTCGCTCATCTTGCTTAAAAAACCATCTGCTCCAGCATTGATGTATCTTAAAGATTGCGAACGCTCATCAAGCCCGGAAAAAACAAGAATTTTTGTTTTTGGACTGTTCTTTTTAATTTCAGGAATTACCGCTAAACTGTTACCATCCGGAAACATGGCATCAATAATCGCAAAATCAATGCTTTCTTTCTCTATAATTTTGATCAGTTTATTAAGATTGGATGCATGAAAAATATCTCCTTCCAATCCTATTTCTTCAATTACAAACTCCATTCCCTGTCGGATAAGACTATGATCGTCTGCTAACAAAAATCTGTATTGGTTATTATCTTCTGAAGGCATTTACTATCTCTTTTATTTTTTAACATCTAATTGAACTTCAAAAGAAACGGTTGTCCCAATATTTTGTTCACTTTCAACAGAAATATTACCATTATAAAGCTCTACCAATTCTTTACAAAGACTTAAACCTAAACCTGCACCTAAATTTTCTACTTCATCGGATAAAACTCCTTGATAATAGGGTTCGAAAATATTTTTCAGATCAGCCTGAGAAATCCCGACACCACTATCGCTTACTTTAGCAGAAAGCAAAACAGTATTATCGTCCAAATATTCTGCTTTTGTATCCACCGTAATTTTTCCGTTTTCTGTAAATTTATTGGCATTCCCCAATATATTCATGAAAATCTGGTTGATTTTGGTATTATCTGAAAAAACAATTATATCATCTTGAATATCCTGATTAACAATAAATTCATTATGCCTTGTTTCGATGTAAGGTTCCATAGAATTCATTATAGACGAAACTTCATTTTTCAGATTAAAAGTAACCGGAATAATTTTATTTTCAACCTGCTGATTTTTAGTATATTCTAAAATCTGATTTGCCTGCATCAATAAAGTGTTATTTGTAAAACTTATCGATTTCAGATACTCTTTTACACTCTCATCATTCGTCTTTTTATTGATTCTGTTAAGAAAAAGCCCAATAATTTTCAAAGGAGATCTTAACTCATGACTTAGCATCCCGAGAATTCTGTTTTTAAATTTAAGATTTTCTTCAATCTGAATATTGGATGCTTTTAATCTTTTTTCATAAATGAATGCAATTCTGGTGAGGATCATGATAAGAATAGAAACAATGAACATTAAAATCATCGCTCCAAAAATAAGATTGGTTCTAATCTTGTTATTTTTAGAATTCAGTTTATCGTATTCTTTTTCCAAATCGCTTTTAGAGCCTTTTATTGCAGCTTCGTAAACATTCATTAATCCGCTGCTGTAGACAAAAAGATCATTAAATACTTTGTAAAATTTATTATTGCTGTTTTGAGAATTGTTTACTCTTAGCTTTATTTTTTTATCCTCAACAAGATAATGATTGTTCACCACTCTCAGAATACTGTCGAAATCGGCCTTAATGCTTGTAGAAGTAGGCATAACCCCTTGTTTTACAGTTACCACAACACTATCTTTCGCTTTCCCGCCTTTTCCGGATATCGCATCGCCTAAACGTCCAAAAAGACCTTTCTTTTTAATCGTATCTTTAAAAACTTTGGTATCGAGTACTACATTAAACTTATCGAAATCGTATTTTAAAGCATATTTTTTGAAGCCTGGTAAATCTTCTCTCGTGTTATTAAAATTACCCTGAGTAGAATACTGATACGTTGAATCTATAAGATCTTTAAGCTGATTGACATGAGATGATGAGCTTTGCATCGGTTTTGTAATCGCCTTTATTTTAGGGAATTTATTTTCATACCCATTAATTACATTGATGTTTTTATCCAGCGTATTTAAAGATTTAAAATAAGAATCTAAATACGTTTCATCTTTGGTTTCTACATACTTCTGCAAAAATCCCTGTGCGGAAAGCAATTCATTTTTAGAATTATCGGTAAGATTTTCGAGTGAATGTATTTCATTCAGCTGTTTTTTTATAAAAGACAGATTTTTGCTTTTTATAAATTCATTATAAAAAAAAGCTGCAATAATCAACTGAATCAACAAAATACATACAATAAGAGAATAATGCACAATTTTCCTATATCGAAATCTAACCGATTTAGAAGAAGTATCTTTAATATTCATATTGTTTTACCTGTTGTGCATTTAGGAATTAAAAAAAAAAGATTGTCCATTTGATTAAAAAATCGTATATTTAATTGATTACCAAGTCATTAAATACATGAACA
>NZ_JADQBD010000074.1:0-13302 GCF_017808115.1 Chryseobacterium sp. RR2-3-20
TCTACAAGCTAAATCGAAGATATTTTGGAGATAGCCTCTTTGAAAGGCTTATTATTGCTAACATTACAGGGTTATGATTAAAAACGGATAATCAAAAAAAAATATAACTGGAAAAACGGTTCATTATCCAAATTGAAATAAAAATTTACTGGAGATTATTATCACAGATTAAAGAATTAATTTGTTATTTTTTGCTCTATTATTAGGTGTTTAGTTGTTTTTTTATTTGTAGACTGTTATTTTTACTGAAAAAAAAGATGAAGTCTATCTGTATGTTTTTAATGTTTGCATGGCTAACTGTAAATATTTCATGCAATTCTAAAGCTGATAAGACTGAAATAAACAGTCCAAACACAGAACAGCCAAAGAAAGAAATAACATTTGCCGATTTTAAAAAAATAAAAGGAGTAGATAATATTCTGGAAGTACCTTTTCAGCTATTTACAAAGTTGGATACGGTGCAGTTTTTTGTGAAACCAAGCAAAGATGCGGCAAGTTTAAAATTTGCATACGGAAAACTAGATAATTTTTACGGTTTTGATGAGTTTGATGACTTTTACTCCATCCATTTCAGCATTAATAATGATATTTCGAATAGCATTGAAGCTTTCGTTTTAAAATCGGAATTTACCGCATCTTACGATTTAACCCTGAAAGGTGTCAATCTTTATGAAATTAGAAGCAGTACCTATAAACGTTCGGATGATTTCAACAACAAATCTTTCAAAAAATTTGGTACTATTACAGAAGTTTCTGAGCAAGAATTTAATACAGCCAATAAATTGCGGATTGATGAAGCTTTGGTTAAAAATCCCAACATAATTCTGAAAGATGACTTGTGGATGTATGTAGAAAACGGAAAGAAAGTAGTTATCACACAACACGAAAATATTTCTACAGAAACCGGACCTCTTGCTAACGATTATGTAGGAAGGTCTCCCTATTTAAATCTTGAAGTTTTTAAAGAAAATTCAGATGAGGTAATAGATTCTTATTACACTTTTTATGCTGTAAAAGATGCGGCTATATTTAGGCTCTCTACAGATGGCTATCCGCAGATTGTACCTTCAAAAAACTGGGTGTCTTTTGTCTCCAACAATAACGATGTGGGAAATAATTTTCTCGTAAGCCAATATCTGCCAGAAACTCATAAGCAGGAGAACCTGTTGTATGTAAACTTCACCAACTTCAAAATAGCAGATGAAAAAAAGGCATTTTGGACAGAAAATGACACATTTTATGTTCCGGTTTACCCATTAAATTCGGCAGCGGTGAAAGGCAAAAAACAGAAAACCGCTTACATTAAAATTCAACTCAAACCTCATCTTTTTGATTAGTATATTTTCTTGTTGTAAGAGATAATCGAATTATTTTTTAAATCTATATTGTTCTGAAACGCAACAGCGTGTTCAGTGTTTCAACATACATAAATTCATTATTTAGAAGTATTTTTTAAGTGTTTAATGGCATTCTTATCATATAAGGGTGAATAAAATGGTGTTGATTTATCTTTTTATATTTCAATAAATGCTTTTAAAACATTAATTAAATATTACTAATAAAGTTCCGATATTAAATTTCTGAATATTTTGCGAAACCTATATTATGTCATTTTTTTAGTGAAATAATTCTCATAAATTTGTCATATCAAATTAAGATTTCCATCACAGATTATCAATTCAAAAAAACTAAAACGACTATGGAAACTACACCACCTTTATTTTTTTAGCACTCAGCTGATTCATTTTGATGAAAAAGAAATTTTCTTTTCAATCAACTTATCATATTTCTTAAAATAAGAATCTGCTCAGGAGTTTTATTTCAACACAGTTTCCAGTCAATAATTTCTGTTTATGATGAGAAACTAAAGTCGATTGTACTAATTAATAAAATGCTTGAAATTTTCCGGCAGATTCTAAAAAAAAACTAAAACTTATGATTCCGCTTTATACTAAAAGAATATTATTACTCTGCTTCTTAATGACGTTTATCGTTTCTATGGCACAAAACGCCGATTCTTTACAAATTAAAAAAACTGAAAATCCCATAAAATATCCGCAACTTCAGGTTAAAGGACTTTTTCAGGGACGTTATCTGATAAGTACCGCAAAAGATGTTGATGTGAACGGACTGCATCACAGCGATCATACGGGAACAGACAATAGCTTTATGATTAAATATATGAGAGTGCAAATGAAAGCTCAAATCAGTAAGCATACAGAAGTGGCTGTATTGGCTAATCTTGCCGATTTTAAAAATGATCCAAAATCCCGAGTATTAGAAAATGCTTATTTGAAATACACTTTCAGTCCTAAACTGGCGATTACAGCAGGGCAATTTCGTCCTTGGTTCGGGATTGAAGAAACGTATCCTATAGATATTATTAAATCTTTGGACTGGTCTAACCAATACAACGAGTTTGGTAAACTGGGATGGACGAGTTTCCAAATAGGATTATCTGCTACAGGACGGGTTCAGTTAGGTAAAATCCCTTTAGATTATGCTTTTTCTGCCGTTAATGGAAATGGCAAAAATCAAATTAACGACAATGATAACGGAAAACAATATTCTACGAGACTTGTTTTTGGCTTGGATAAAAAACATAGTGTAAATCTAGGTTTGAATGGCGGAACAGGTGAATATTTCAGCAAGAAAATATATGCAGTAGGTGTTGATGTGAGTTCTAATATTCATTTCAATCCAAAATGGAGTTTGGATATGCAGATAGAAGGTAAACAGGCAACCAATCACTTACTTTATTTTGCCGTTGCTCCGGAGCTAAGACCGGAAGATATCAATCAATATCAAATCCGAGGTGTGTACTTTTTACCTAATCTTCGGTACGAAATTCATCACAAAAACCTCAGTGCGTTAGAATTTTCCTGCCGATACGAATATCTGGACACAAACTTCAAAGTAAATTCCAATCCACGCCAAACCATTACACCGATGTTCGGGCTGGAATTCCTGAAAGATTATGGTGCCAGATTACAGCTGGGAATGCAGTTCGACCGTTACAAAAATCAAATAGAAAACTCAACACAATATAACAATAATCTGCTCATCGTTCAGGTACAAAGCAGATTCTGATTCCTAATTTTAAATCAATTATTATGAAAGAGATAAACATAAAAGGTGTAGCAATCACCTTTGCCGTTGCCCTTGCAATATGGTTCATTCCTGCCCCTCAAGGCGTTGCCGAAAATGCTTGGCATCTTTTCGCTATTTTTGCTGCAACAATTCTTGGCATTATTTTAAAAGCGGCTCCAATGGGAACCATGTGTATGATGGCAATCGGGCTCACCGCACTTACACAGGTTGTTGCACCGGGAGATGCAGGAAAATCTATCGCAAAATCGCTCTCAGGTTTTGGAGATAAAGTCATTTGGCTGATCGGGATTTCATTTTTTATTGCAAGAGGCTTTATCAAAACAGGATTGGGAAATAGAATTGCCTTTTTATTTATCCGCGTTTTTGGGAAAAGTTCTCTCGGTCTGGCTTATGGTTTAGGTTTGGCAGATATGTGTCTTGCTCCTGCAATCCCTAGTAATACGGCAAGAGGAGGCGGAATTATCTATCCAATAATGAAGTCTATGGCTATGAGCTTTGGCTCGGTTCCCGATAAACAGGAAACGCATAGAAAACTGGGTTCTTTTCTTACACTGAACAGTTATTATATGAACCTTATTGCATCTTCTATGTTTCTCACCGGAACTGCGAGTAACCCGATGTGTCAGAAATTTGCAGCAGGTTTTGGAATCGATATTACATGGATGTCTTGGGCTGCAGCAGGTTTTGTTCCCGGTTTGGTGGCGTTTTTCGTAGTACCATTGGTTTTATATAAATTATATCCGCCAGAACTTAAAAAAACTGCTGATGCTCCCAAAATGGCTGCTGAAAAACTGAAAGAAATGGGGCCGATCACTAAAAATGAATGGTTGATGTTGTTGGCATTTTTCATTTTACTGGGACTTTGGATTTTTGGTGGAGCGTTATCCATAGATGCTACTACAACTGCATTTATTGGTCTTACTTTACTTTTATTAACTTCTGTTCTTACCTGGGAAGATGTAAAATCTGAAAAAGGAGCTTGGGATACTATTGTTTGGTTTGCTGTTTTGGTAATGATGGCAAGTTCACTGAATGAATTGGGATTTATCGGTTGGTTCAGTGATCTGATTAAAGCAAAAATCGGTGGTATGACCTGGACTGTGGCTTTTCCGGTTATCATTCTGGTTTACTTTTTCAGTCACTATATTTTTGCCAGTGCAACGGCTCATGTTGCTGCAATGTATGCCGCGTTGCTTGGTGTAGGCGTAGCAGTAGGAATTCCGCCAATGTTGTTAGCAATGATGCTTGGTTTTATGGGTTCTGTGTATGGTGTACTAACGCATTACGGACACGGTCCTGCTCCTGTATTTTTCGGAAGCGGCTACGTAGATCTGAAAGCTTGGTGGCTTCGTGGTTTGGAAATAGGAATTGTGTTACTCATTATATATATGGTAGTTGGCGGTCTTTGGATGAAAGTTTTAGGATATTATTAATAGAATAGTTATGTTATCATCATTATCTAGAAAAATGCTGATGTGTCTCACAGGATTATTCCTGAGTTTCTTTCTGCTGATTCATTTTTTAGGAAATCTTCAGCTCTTTTTACCGAAAGAACGGGCACATTTACAGTTTAATGCTTACTCACATTTTCTGTCTGGAAATATCATTATAGAAATTGTTTCATACGTATTGTATGCGAGTATCATTTTACACGCTGTTGATGGATTAATAATTACGCTAAAGAATAAAAAATCCGGTGCGAATTATCAGACCGACCGACGTGGAAGAGCCAGTAAATGGTACTCCAGAAACATGGGGCTTTTAGGAACCTTTATTTTGATTTTTCTGATCATACACTTCCAGAATTTCTGGTATGTGTACAAATTTGGAACAATTCCTTTAGATGAAAACGGGAACAAAGATTTATACATTCTCGTAGTAACTGTTTTTAAAGAATGGTGGTATGTAGTAATATATGTGATTTCTATGTTTGCGCTATGTTATCATCTTATTCACGGGATTTACAGTGCCACAAGAACACTCGGTTTATATCATCCTAAGTTTATAAAATGGTTTAAAATTGCTGGGATAGCTTATTCTGTTATCATAAGTGCAGGGTTTGCAATGATGCCTGTTTATGTATTTTTCACTTACCGCTAAATGTTATAATGATGAATTTAAATTCAAAAATACCAGAAGGTCCATTAGAAAAAAAATGGGAAAACTATAAGAAAACTGCCAAATTGGTTAATCCTGCCAATCGAAAAAAACTTGATGTTATCGTGGTTGGAACTGGTTTAGCGGGAAGCTCGGTGGCTGCATCATTGGGAGAAATGGGTTATAATGTGAAGTCATTTTGCTTTCAGGACAGTCCGAGAAGAGCACACTCTGTGGCAGCGCAAGGTGGTGTAAATGCTGCTAAAAATTATAAAAATGATGGCGACAGTGTTTACAGAATGTTTGTAGATACTTTGAAAGGCGGCGATTTCCGTGCTCGTGAAGCCAATGTTTACAGAATGGCAGAATGCTCATTAAACCTCATCGATCAGGCGGTTGCACAAGGCGTTCCTTTCGGAAGAGAATATGGCGGTTATTTGAATAACCGTTCTTTCGGAGGTGTTCAGGTAAGCAGAACTTTCTATGCGAGAGGACAAACCGGGCAACAATTACTTTTGGGAGCTTATCAGGCTTTGATGAGACAGGTTGGAAAAAAAAGTGTTCAGTTATTTTCCCGACATGAAATGCTGGATTTGGTAATGATCGAAGGAAAGGCAAGAGGAATCATCGTCCGCAATTTGGATACCGGAGAAATAGAAAGACACGCTGCTCACGCTGTGATTTTGGCAACTGGTGGCTACGGAAAAATCTATTATTTATCCACATTGGCAATGGGCTGTAATGGCTCTGCGATTTGGAGAGCTCATAAAAAAGGAGCATTAATGGCATCACCGAGCTGGATTCAGGTGCATCCCACTTCTTTACCGCAATCTGGAGATTATCAATCCAAATTGACATTGATGTCAGAATCTTTGCGTAATGACGGCAGAATCTGGGTTCCTCTGAAAGAAAATGAAACCAGAAAACCCAATGATATTCCTGAAGAAGAAAGAGATTATTATCTGGAAAGACGTTATCCTGCTTTTGGAAATCTAGCCCCAAGAGATATTTCATCCAGAGCTGCCAAAGAAAGAATTGATGCAGGTTTTGGAATCGGACCTTTGAAAAATGCGGTTTATCTTGATTTTTCTAAAGCAATCAAAGAACAGGGCAAAGAAAAAATCCAGGAGAAATACGGAAACCTGTTCGATATGTATCTGAAAATTACAGGTTACAATGCATACCAAGAACCGATGATGATTTCCCCTTCCGCACACTTTTCTATGGGCGGTCTTTGGGTGGATTATGAATTAATGACCACTATTCCCGGATTATTTGCGTTGGGTGAAGCCAATTTTGCGGATCACGGTGCGAATAGACTGGGTGCTAATTCTCTGCTTCAGGCTTCTGTTGACGGATATTTTATAGCACCTTATACGATTGCGAATTATTTATCAGGTGAAATTCATACCGGAAAAATATCTACCGATCGTCCTGAGTTTGAAAAAGCTGAAAATGAAGTTAAATCACAAATTGAAAATTTCATCAATATCAATGGAAGTAAAACGGTGGATCATTTCCATAAAACCCTCGGAAAACTGCTTTACGATTACTGCGGGCTGGCTCGAAATGAAAAAGGTTTGAAATATGCCATCGAAGAAATCAGAAAACTAAAACAAAAATTCTATACAGATGTAAAAGTTTCGGGAGAAGCCAACCAAATGAATTCGGAACTGGAAAAAGCAGGTCGAGTAGCTGATTATTTTGAAATTGGAGAACTGATGTGCTACGATGCGCTCACCAGAAACGAATCTTGTGGAGCACACTTCCGGGAAGAATATCAGACACCAGACGGTGAAGCCTTACGAAATGATGTAGAGTATCAGTTTATCTCAGCATGGAACTGGACAGGCGAAAACAATGAACCAGAACTCATAAAAGAACCCTTGGTTTTTGAAGAAATACAGCCAACGGTAAGAAGTTACAAATAAAAACAGAAACTATGGATTTACATTTGAAAATATGGAGACAGAAAAACAGAAACAGTGAAGGAAAGCTTGTTAATTACGATTTGAAAGCACTGAATCCGCATATGTCTTTTCTGGAGATGCTCGACACTCTGAATGAAAAACTGATTTTGGAAGGTGAAGAGCCTGTAGAATTCGATCACGACTGTCGGGAAGGTATCTGTGGGCAATGTGGTGTGATGATAAACGGTTTGGCTCACGGTCCGCTGGAGCATACAACGACTTGTCAGCTTCATCTTCGTTCGTTCAAAGATGGCGAAACCATTGTGATTGAACCTTTCCGTGCAGAAGCATTTCCTATCAAAAAAGATTTGAAAGTAGATCGTTCTGCTTTTGACAGGATTATTTCTTCGGGTGGTTTTGTTTCTGTAAATACCGGTCAGGCTCCTGATGCTACTGCCATTGCTGTAACGCATCAAACCGCAGAAGAGGCTTTCGATTCTGCTGCATGTATTGGCTGTGGAGCGTGTGTGGCAACCTGTAAGAACGGAAGTGCGGCACTGTTTACATCTGCAAAAATATCACATTTGGTACTGCTTCCCCAAGGCAAAGAAGAAAGAAGCACAAGAGTTCTGAATATGGTAAAACAGATGGATTCTGAACATTTTGGACACTGCTCCAACACAGAAGCCTGCGAAGTAGAATGTCCGCAAGGTATTTCTGTCCTCAACATTGCCAGAATGAATTTTGAATACAGCCGGGCTTTATTTTTTAGGAAGAAATAGTAGTTTTAGTAATTAAATATCTTATTCTTACAATCAAAAGAAGTTCAAAAATCAACCACAGAACAATTAAATGAATAACGGAGTTTAGATTATCCGATAATGAACCGCCAGATTGTACAATAGAAATGTAAGTTTTTAAAAAGGGAGAAGTAGGCAACAGATCAGACAATCCTTGAACCAATTTTGGTAAAGCCTGATAAGGCATAGAGTATCCTGTAATTAAAAAAATAGGATAAGACGAAAATACCAAAACCTGAAAAACAAGTAATTTGGTTTTGAAAAAACTGCCAATCAGTATCGCTAATGTGGTGATGGCAATCACAAATAAAGCATAAATCACTGCCAAATCCCAATAATTTCCTCTTATTTGAACTCCAAAAACCGAAAAATTGACAATTGAAAAGAAGATTCCGAAAATCATAAATACAACCACATAGAGCATAGTTTTCCCCAATATTATTTTCGAAATATTAGCTTTGGAAGTCTCGTAGAGCTTGTTTAATAAATTCTCTTCTCTTTCCGATGCAAAAGCTGCTGCAACACCTATCAGTAGCGTCTGTTGTAATATGATGGCTAATAATCCGGGCAACAGAAAATCGCCATAAGTCATGCCAGAATTATACAATGGGCGGTAATCCATATTGATGGGATTGGTCATTTTCATAGCTTCATCATCACCCATTCCTTGCTTGTTGAAATAGGTTTTTCTTACGCCCGCTCCCACCGTTAAGCAAACCTTAGTGACTGTACTTAGCAAATCACTCGACGGCAAAAACCTTGATGCATTCAGCACAACATTTACGTTTGCTTGTTTCTGCGATAAAATATTCTTTTCGAAATCCGACTGAATGTAAAAATAACCCTGAACATCACCACGGTACATTTTTTCTTTGGCTTCAGAAAGGTTAGAACTTGGGATAATCTCGATCATCGGTGTGGCATCAAACTGTTGCGTGAGCAGTCGGGAAATCGCCGTACCATCATCATCTACCAATGCTATTTTCACTTTTTCCTCGCCTTTATTAAAGTAAATACTTCCGTAGATAAAGGCATAAAGAATGGGGGCTAAAAGCAAAATTAAAAACAGACTGGAATCCTTTGAAACCTTTCTAACTTCTCTTTTCAATACATCAAAAATCACTTTCATACCGCTTTAGATTTTAAATGAAGATTGATTTTTTTCTGAAAAAACACGATGCTCAATGGAAAAGTAATACCAATGAAAACCAATAGTTTTACCATTTCCGGACTTGCATAAGAGAGTGGCAGTTCCATAAAATACAGCTTAATAAAGCCATCCAAAAAATGAGTGTAAGGCATGATGTCTGCATAAAACTGGTCGTACCAAGGCATTGCCCATCTAGGAAATGTAAATCCACTGAAAACGAATGCCGGAGATGTAAAAAACATGGCGACATCTGTCACGAAAAGAAGATTGTTAGAAATCGCAGAAAACATCATTCCAATTCCGATACAAGCCATCGACATCAACGTATAAATCAGGAAAAAATTAAAATCGGTTTTCGGTTTACCTAAGTCGTAAATTGGGAAAACAAGGTAAGCAATTAAAACAAAAAGCAACCAAGACACGCAAAGATGAGCCAGCATTTTTCCAATGATTATCTGAGAAGATGAGGTGGAAATCTGTAAAAGTTCATCAATGGTATTTCTTTTAAATTCCAGATTCAAAATTAAAACTGATGCTACGATAAGAGCCATTTGAAGTCCGACAGTTATTAAACCAGGCGTTAGATACAGCTGATAATTAAAATCTGGATTATAAAGTACGGTTGTATTCAATTTAATTGGCTGAACCAACGCATTGGCTTTGTCAGCGGGCATTCCTTGTTTTTCTGCCTTTTGAAGAACCACCGCTAATCCACCTTTAATAATAACTTCTGCAGCACCTTTGTAAATCATTTTTGCAGGAACTAAGTATGCACCGTTGGTATAAAGCGTGATATTGGATTGATGATTTTTCTTAACATCCGATTCCATGTTTTTAGGAAAATGCACTGCCCCGAAGATTTTTCCTTCCTGTATCAGTTTTTCAATTTCTGCGTTACTGTTAACTGTAGCTGTAAATTTTATTAATTCGCTGTGCTCCATCATATCAGTCAATGTTCTGGAAACCAAAGATTGGTCTTCGTCCCAAACTGCCATAGGAAGTTCTTTAGCAAATTGTTTCTGATAAATTAATCCATAAAAAAGAAAAATGATTGGCGGAATCACCAATAAAACTACATAAAAATTTGGAATCGAAAAAATCCGTTTCCATTCTCTAATCATGATTTTACTGATGGCTTTCAAGGGTTAGAATCTGTTTTAGAATATAAATTAATCGAAAATAAGTTGTGCGGTCATTCCTGAGCGAAGCCCTTTTATCGAACTTGCATTTTCTGGTTTCACTTTGATTTGAAAAGTCCTGAGTTCAAATTCGCCGTTTTGCTTTTCAGGAACCCAGTCTGCATAGCCTAAAGCAGGAGCAAGTTCTACCACGGTTCCTTGTACGTTTTCGGGTACGCAACCAGGAATTTTCATGGTTACTTTACTACCTTTATCAATTTTAGTCATTTGATTTTGACGGATATTGAATTTAACAAAAAAAGAATGGTCTTTTTGAATCGTCATCATTGGATAACCTGCATTCACCATTTCGCCTTTGTTCGAAATTATGGTAGAAATTTTCCCGGAAGCAGGTGCTTTTATGGACGCATTGTCTTTAACTTCTTGGGCGAGTTCATCTGCCGATTTTGCCTGATTGAGTAAAGCCTGAGCCGAGTTTTTCATTTCCTGATTACTGCCACGTTTTAAAAGCTGAACATTAAGATTGGCGGTTTCTAATTCCTTTTGAGCAGCTTTGTACTTAAAATAAATCACATCCCTTTCTTGTCCCGAAACTACTCCTTCCGAATACAGTGTCTGGAAACGGGAATAGGTTTTATTCATTAAATCCATTTGCTGTTTGGCAATTTGCTGAAGATTTTCGGCAGATTTTAAAACTTCGGGCTCTACACCACGATTCACTTTATCGAGTTGGTTCTGTGCGATGACTACAGCATCAGAAACCTGAGCCTTGATGGTTTCAATTTCAGAGGTTTTCATCTGAGCAACAACCTGACCTTCTTTCACTTCATCACCTTCTTTCACCAAAATATCAACTACTCTTCCTGGCAAAGAAGCGGAAACATCCACAAATTCTGCATCTACCATTCCCAGGACTGTTTCTTTATCATTCTCGGAGGATTTATTTTGAAAAAGATAAATCAAAGCAATAATCAGCACAACAATCGGAATAAAAACTGCCCAGTAATTTTTTATAAAGTTTTTCATCTTTCTATCAGTTTAAGGAATATACTTGGTAATATCATCAATGTTTCCGGTAATATAAAAATAAGTCGCAATCACGGTTTGATATGCTACTAAAGAGGTATAATACAATTTTTCGGCTTCATATTGAAGCTGTAATGCGTCATTCACATCTTTTACCGAAGACAGGCTGTTTTCCATTCTTTTTCTTACCATTTCTGTAGTGGTGTAAGTCTGTTTTCGGGCAGCATCAAAAGTTTCGCTCTGTTCTTTGAAACTCAATAATTTATTTTCAGAAATTTTGGTTGCCAAATCCAAAGATTTTTGTTTTTGATTAATGAGAAGGTCAGCTTCCTTTACCAAAGATTGAGATGCGAGATTTCTGGATTTCCTTTCGGGATCAAAAATTGTCCATTGCATTTCTATACCAACCAGCCAAGGCGGTGTGATAAGCGGAAGGTCTTTCCGAAAAAACTGATAATTTCCAATGGCAAAAATATTTGGTCTTGATAAAGATTTAGTAATATCATTGGTGGTTTCGGCCTCTTTCTTTTTACTTAATAATAATTTTAAATCTGTATTTTTTTCCGATGAAGAAAAATTAGGAACTTCAATACTTTCATTCAGTTTTTCTTGGATTTCCAATGGTTCATCAAGAGAAATTCCCATTAAATCTTTTAAGGTTAAAAGAGCATTTTCTTTTTCTAGTTTTAGATTTTTAAGATTGGTTTCGCCTTGAAGCTTGGTAATATTAGACCAGTTTTTTAAATATGGAGGGATAATTTCTGCTTTCAGAAGATTCTGAGCATAATTTTCATTTTTCTCTAGAGATTCTACTATTTTTTCCTGCCTCTCAATCATAGAATTGAGATACATCACCTGAATGTAATTTAATGCAATGTTATATGCTGTGAGATTTTGGGAGGATTCCAAATTTGCTTTTCCACTTTCAACCTGTTGTTTGGTCAGTTCTTTGGCAGCGTTGAGTTTACCGCCCAGATAAATAGGTTGTCGAACAAGAATTCCCGCCAAAAAATAGCTCTGTTTTGCAATGGCAGGATTGTAATTGGGATACACAGCACTAATGATATCTTTTGAAGTCTGATAAATCACATTCTGAACCTGTTGTGGTAGCGGATTTCCTGTAATTTGTTGGTAAACAGCATTCGCAGAATTGGCACTTTGGTTAGCAGAACCTTCAACAATACCATCTTTTACCTGCTGCATATTGATTCTGATAGGTTCTCCAATATAATTGTATCCTCCAAGAAAGTCAACTTTGGGTAAATTATTGTTTTTACTGGATTGCAAAAGCTGTTGTCTGGTTTCCAGAGATTGTTCTGCCAACTTTACAGCCGTATTATTCTGTTTTCCTTTTTCGATACATTCTTTTAATGTAAATTGCTGACAAAGGATTTTGGCAGAAGAAAATATAAACAAAATAAACAGAATTTTCCTGAATTTCATAAACTTAAGATTTTCCACATCATTTATTTAATTAGATCATGCAAAAATATTGGCGGTTAAAAATTGCTAAACTCATTCAATAATTTAGATATTAACCGCACTCAATTTTATACTTTTAAAGATAATTAAAAAAAAGTTAAAATAATTGTATGTCAGAATTTTTAGTTTTTAAAACTTCTTTAATGAATATTCGTGCCAAAAATTATTAATACTTGAGATAGATGGATAATAAATAACAATTTCAGTTTTCGATTTTTCTTCCATATTAATGAATTTATTATTGTATCATAGCGAAAATGATATGCTTTTGAGTGCAAAATCCAAAATTATTGCATTTTAATTCATTTCACATAGGGCAAATTGCATTTCACATAATTTTTTTTGGAAAAGTTTTTATTCTAAGCATTTTTGAATCATCAAAATTTATAGAAATGAAAGCTTTAATTTATTCAGAAAAAAAGGTTGAGAATAAAATCCGTAGAAACATTTTAGCAATTATAGGAATTTTTGTTCCTGTTGTTCTTTATATTTTTGATTATCCGTTTTTAATCATAACCCTGTAATGTTAGCAATAATAAGCCTTTCAAAGAGGCTATCTCCAAAATATCTTCGATTTAGCTTGTAGA
>NZ_JADQBD010000075.1:0-13206 GCF_017808115.1 Chryseobacterium sp. RR2-3-20
AATAACTTCTTTTACCATGATTCAATATCTCAATTTTTTCGTCTTCAAGAGAAGTTTGAATAAGTTAAAAATTAATTTGTGCTAAATGCACAACAGGTAGATGATCCCAATTTTATTATCAGTTGCCATATTCTGCCTGCTTTAATTTACAATACAAAATTGGCTATAATTAGTTTTAACAAACAGTGTGGTCATAAAGTATTTAGTAACAAATTCGGGATTTCTTAATTAGTTTAACACATCTTAGCTATACTTATCGTGGTGAAGCAACAGGCGAAACCCTCGATGATGTTATGCCTTTTGGGTACCAGTACAGGTTCAAAACTGCTTGCCCTGTCTCTGGGAACTTTGATTTCACTCTCCCCAAAAGAGGATTTTATTTTCTTGGTTCCATGCCCGTTGCGATAGTTCCCTTCTTTGGTTTTTTCATGTTTTTCATTGTCCAGATGAGCATCAAGTTCTGCCTCCAGCATATGTTCAACGGCACGTTTGTGCATCTGTTTGAAGAAAGAAGTTAAATCTTCTCCATTTTTAAAGGACTTGTAGAAATCCTTGTTATTTAATAATTCTTCTTTGTCAATCATAACTATATAGGTTAAAAATAATAAAAAGTTATTTCCGAAAATTATTTTTGAGCTTTAGAGGGCTCAAAATTTTTCAGAATAACTTTTCTACTTACACAGTTAGTAGGACACTACCATTATATTTCGTCCTCTACATCCATTTTCTTAATTAAGGTATCCCGTAAATTGTCAAGGAATTTCGTTCGGTTAATTTTACGGGCTTTCAATTCCATAAACGTATGGTAGAAATCGCCCAAATCAATATTAAATGTGCTTTCAAATGTTTTGGCAATTAGTTTTATATCGGTATTTCCGTTGTTGAATACACCTTGTGCGTAGAGTGCATAAATCAACTCGGTTAATGCTATTTTACTTCCCGTTCAGCTCAAAGGAGATTTACTATTTGCTTTCTTATAATGTTTGTTATTTAGCTGGTCTTCAAGATAAACTTGTATTAAATCGTTTGCCAATATCTTAGCTACTTTGTAATCGGCAATGGTAGAAAAGGAATGGTCTGTTTCAAAATAGATGGTATCTAAATTTAGCTTAATATCATACTTTCCCCGAACAAATAGTTGGTTATCAATAAAGGTATTGTTAGTACGGTAATATTTATAAAATTCAAGATTATTGTCAAAAAATCTTTTGAGTTTCTTCAATTCGGTATTGAAGTATTTCTTTGCAGACTTTGTTTCATTTGGTTTTTTACTTTCTATTTTGCACAAAACAAAATGAGGGTATAATTCTGTCCAACGTTCGGGGAGACTTACAAGATAGCATTGTAATAAATTAGTTTTGAAACAATGACAGGTTTTTGATGTTTGAAAAAATGGATTTCTTCTTCTGTGTTTTTAAACCCACTTTTCAGAATGTTTTTCTTTAATTCTGATAAAAATTCAATAATTATATTTATAACGGTTTCTATCCTTTAGATTGGGCAATCAGCTTCAATTTCTAATTCGTCGATTTCTGTTTCCAGCTTAAAAAGTGTTTGTGTATAAAATTTATTCATTTTGAAGTCTTAAAATTTGGTTTACTAATAGAGATGCCTAAATCTGTCAGATTTAGGCATCATCCAGCTAATACCCTTTAATATGTCAACGCAAGCCCGGCTCCAAAACCCATATCGCTATCGTAGTGAGTACGAATGCCAATGTTTTTATTGATAATATACCTAAGCTCTGCCATATACTCAAAATCTGTATTGACCATAAAACCACCTCTTAATCTTTTTGAAATCGGAATGTCTTCACGCATTAATGACAGGCGTACAATACCATCGTGATAGACTTCTGCCTGAAAGTTTACCAACATTGGCAAAGTATACATAAAACCTAAACTGATGGCTGTGCGTGTGTCTTTTTCATTTTTCTGTCCGAATAAATTTGTTTCGTGTTCATCTATACCCATTTTACGGTAACGCCAGTCAAAACCTATAAATGGCATAAACCATTGCATTTTTCCGATGTATCTTCCTAAATGTGTTTCTACTTCATAACCGTGCATATCATTGTAGCCTAAACGCCATTCTGTACCTAAACTCCACCGTGCATTTTGAAGCATCGCTTCTCCATCGTTACCATTGGTTGCAAAATCATTCTGTGCCATAAAGTGTGGCATATTGCTTTCTCTCTGCAATTTATTGTAGGCTTGTTTTTTGTTGGGTAAGTACGGATTTTTATAGTCGTCAACAGCAAAAACCCTGTTCATACCCGACATCATATGGTAAAGTATATGACAGTGGAAAAACCAATCTCCCTCTTCATTTGCTAAAAATTCGATGGTGTCTGTTTCCATTGGCATTATATCCAAAACATTTTTGAGTGGTGATTTTTCGCCTTTCCCATTAATTACCCTAAAATCGAAACCGTGCAAGTGCATCGGGTGTCGCATCATTGAATTATTGTAAATGGTGATGCGTAAAATTTCTCCTTTTTTTACGGGTATTTTATCGGTTTCAGAAAGTATTTTATTATCCATACTCCATACATATCGGTTCATATTTCCCGTAAGGGTAAACTTCAATTCTTTGACCGGAGCATCTTTAGGAAGTTCCGTATTGTAAGGAGATTGCAACATTGCATAATTCAGCGTTTTGATTTCTCCCAAAGCATTTGCATTGTAACGGTTGGGGTCATTATCCATATTCATATTGTGCCCGCTATGGTCTTCTTTAGGTTTAGCCTCTCCAGTAATTTCGGGATACATTACCACATTCATATCCATTTGGTTCAGGCTCATTTTCATACCCATATCGTCCAAATCTCCATTCATCTTCATCATATCGTTCATCATCTTCATCCCCACAAAATATTTCAATCTTGGGAGTGGCGATATTAACTGTTTGATACCATTGCCTACAAAATAGCTTGCCGATTGTGTTCTGTCTTCAGTTGTGGCTAAAAACTCGTAGGCAACTCCATCGTCAGGAATTGTTACCACAATATCATAAGTTTCGGAAACCGCAATGAATAACCTATCTACTTCTACTGGCTCTACATCATTACCATCATTGGCTACTACTGTAATTTTACCGCCTGCATATCGTAACCAAAAATAGGATGATGCTCCGCCGTTTGATACTCTTAATCTAACTTTATCTCCTGCTTTTAGTGTTTTGCCATCAACTGTTTTTAAATCGGTAGTATGATTTCCGTTGATTAATATTTTGTCATAATACACATCGCTTACGTCCATTGCCAACATACGTTTCCATTCGTTGGTCAATTTGGTTTTGAAATGTCCCTCTCTGATGGCTTCCGCATAGGACTGTGTAGCATTCTTTTTTATCGCTGCCCAATCATTGGCGTTGTGCAACATACGGTTAATGTTATCGGGATTTAGGTTTGTCCATTCGCTTAAAATGATGGGTACGGTCGGCAAATCATCAATTCCTTTTCTAAAGGTTTTATCGTCATCACGCTTTTTCATCACAAAACTGCCATACATTCCAATCTGCTCCTGCAAACCTGAATGGGAATGATACCAATGCGTTCCGTGTTGGATAATCGGGAAACGATAGGTGTATGTTGCTCCTGCTTCAATAGGTTTTTGTGTCAGCCACGGCACACCGTCTTCTTTGTTAGGCAAGAACACACCGTGCCAATGGAGCGAGGTACTTTCTTTTAATTGGTTATGCACCACAATCTCGGCAGTGTCGCCCTCAGTAAATGTGAGCGTTGGCATTGGTATCTGACCGTTTACTGCAATAGCCCTTTTTTCTTTTCCTGCATAGTTCACAAGTGTATCTTTTACATACAGCTCGTATCGCACTACTTTTTGTGCGAAGAGGGATTGCGAACATAGCAGTATAAAAACTCCCTGTAGCAATCTTATGGTAATATTTCTGGATATATTCATTTTTATATTTTTTATTAATGAAACTTACTCCTGCTCTTTTAACCAATTGGTTAATGTTTTGATTTGTTCATCATTCAGTTTTGCATCTTTGTGCATCAATGTATATGAGGACAGAGGCATTTGCTTCGTTTCTATTTGTTCTTTGATTGAGTTTAATAATCTTTCTTGTTTCCTGTTTGTGTATGTACCCCATTCGTTGAAATTCAAATCTTCTTTTGCGTTGTTAATATGATTTTCTACTATGGCTCTCGCAGGCTGTATATAATCGTACCAAACGTATTTGGTATTGTTGCTATGACAATCGTAGCAAGAGGTTTGGAGCATCGCTTTTACTTCAACAGGCATTTTATAGACTTGCGTAAAATCGGTGGTGTAAACCTGCCCTTTATCTACATTAAGGGCAGGCTGATAAAATTGAATTGCAATAAAAATAAACAGCACTATTGCTAAAATTATCTTTAATACTTTCTTCATTTTATAATTCCTTTTTTACAGAACCGCAGGTAAGCATCTGATTACCGTAATATGGATTTTTTATTGCTTTGGCTTCGCTAATCCAAACCGCACCTTTACCATCATTGTACATTGGGCAATAGTCCTGATATAGTTTTTGTGTAGTCCCAAATAATGCAATAAGGTCGGAAACATCTTTACTTAACGATGCTAAATGCTCTCTTTGATGGTCTATTTTGCCAGCATTGTCGCCAATGTGTTCCGCATTTTCCTTAGCATTTTCGAAAATATCCATAAACTCCTTATGCTTGTTGGCAGGTATGGTTTTCATATCCACCTTGTTTAAATTAGCAAAAAGTTGTTTTCCTGCATTAGCCGCTGCTCTGTCATTATCTGCAACGAGTGCATTTTTTAAAACAAGATAATCCTTAACAATAGGTGCAATAGAGAAGTTTTGCGCTACCTCTTTTACTTCTTGTTGTTCAGTTTTTTTTGCTGTGGCATCTATTAATGTCATTGTACTATCCGTATCATTTTGTGTTGCTGATGACAAATCTTTAGTTTCTGATATTGTTGTACTGTCATTAGCTTGCTGGTCGTTGCTTTTATTTGAAGACTGATTGCACGAAAGTGATATTATTGCAATCGTTGCCAATGCGATGGAGAAAAATATATTTTTCATTTTAATGCTATTTAATGTTATTAAAGAAATTTTTGTTGTTTACTTGTTTTCAAATTCTTTCAGCTTACGCTTCATAAGTTCGATTTCTTTTGCCTGTGTTTCGAGTATGTTTTTTTGCAACTCTATCAGCTCGGGGTCGGTTAGCTTTGCTTTTTCGGACATCAGCACTGCTGCTGCGTGATGCGGTATCATACCTTTTACAAATTGCTTATCGCCCACATTTATTTGCTCCCTAATTCCAAACCACGAAAAGATACCAATCCCAAGAGAAACCGCAATGACTGCCCAATTGATTTTTTTGTTTTGATACATTCCTTTCATTATCAATAATTCAATAATCAGCATTGCTGAAACCATCAGCAGCGTCATATATAAATTGTTGATGTTCGGGATAAGATTATTCAATCCGTCAATCATAGCATACATAATAAAATACATAGCTATAAACATTGCAACAGCCATTACAGCAAAGCGTTTGTACATTGCTAAAGAGTGATTGGGGTTATTTTCTTCACTCTTTTGTTTATGTTGCATTCCGTGTTGGTTTTCATACTTTCCATAACAATTATTTTTTATTTGCTATTTAATAGTTTCCTGCACACTACCACAGTTAAGCATTTGAGAGCCGTAATACGGGTTTTTAACAGCCTCTTCCTTACTTAACCAATTTGCACCTTTACCATTGTTATACATTGGACAATGCTGATAATAAACAGGTGTCTCTTGTTTAGATACCTTAACTAATTCGTACATATTTTTAGAAAGCAGAGCGAAAATTTCCCTTTGTTTGGCAACATCTTTGGAAGCAGCAATCTTTTCGGCATTTGCAGTCAGTTCTTTCATTACTTTCATCCAAACGGTATGTTCTTCATTAGATAGTTTTGTCATCTCTACCGCTTTGATGGCTTTGACCAATTCTACCGCTTTTGCCGAAGAAGTACCTGCATCGGTTTTTACCAAGGCATCTTTTACCGAAAAGTAGTTATCGAAAACGGCTTTTAATTGTGGTACATTTTGCGTTTCAGTGATATTTTTTTGAGCCATACCGCTTTGGTTATGATTGGCGTGTTCATTTTTCATATCCATAGCAGCATCTTTGGTTTTTGCTACTGGCTTTAGTTCTCTGCTGTACTGGCAACATCCCGGAAGTTTAGCATAAACATCATCAGGAGCTAAGAATTTTTCGCTGTCGTAACCAGCCAAAGCGATACGTTTCAATATTTCATCCTGATCGGTCTTATCGCTGTCATAAGTGAGTGTAGCCATTTTAGTATCTTTATTCCATTCTACACTGGCTACCTTATTCACGTTTCCTGCTTTTTCGATAGTGGCTTTACACATACCACAATTGCCGTAAATTTTTACGGTTTCTGTTTTCGCATTCTTGATTTGTGCGAAACTGTTTACTGATGATAGTAATACGGCGATTACCATCACTATTTTTGATAATGATTTCATTTTGAAAATTTTTAATTTAGTAAGATAAACAAAGGTTGTGCGAAAACTAAATAGCTTTCGACAAGACATACCTGTGGCTAACAAGCCACCGTTTTAGCTTATTTTAGGCGGTTGCCAAATGGAAGAGTAGCCCGAAGAATAGTAGGTTTGTTTGAACCCGAACTTTTGCTTTTTAGTTTTGGCAAAAGGGGTTGTTACTTTTAAATGTATTGGTATTAGTAAGCTAACAGAAGATGAAGAAGTACTACATCCACAAGAGCCGTGTTTACAATTGCCGTCGCAGTTGTGACCATCCTTACATTTTTTACAGGACTTGTCCTTGCAACTGCTTTTATGGTGAGATTTTTCAGATTTTTCTTTTGAGCAACTTTTTTGTTCTGTCTTAGCTGTTTTTTTGGTACAAGCATAGCTTATGCTTGGCATTAGGAAAAAGCCCAAACACAATAAGATGACAAAGCTGATATTTTTACTCAAATTTTTCAACACTATAAACTTATGAAATTATTTCTTTTAATTGCTATATTTTGCACTTTCTTAAATCTTCAAGCTGAAATACATATTGCACTCTATAAGTTTTTTTAGCGATTTTCGTTCATTACTACCTTAAAATATTTCAAATGAAAACAATTAGATAGGTAGCTCAAATAGAAAGCTATTTTATAGTCAGAGGCTCTATCTTAAACCCAGCATTTTTGTATCGTTTCGATAACTTGTTCCTCTGTAATTCCTGTCGATTTTACGGTCAGTATCTTGTCTTTATTTGGTGAATTATCTTTATTTTCGCTGTCTTCGTAATTAAATAATTGCTTTCCTTCCATTTTTTTTTCTCAATCATAACAAAATTCATTCCTACTCCAATTGTCTATTAATAGGTACATAATTTTAGATTCTTTTGATAGTAATGTTTAATTGGAGTATCCTTTCAGCAACTGCCTGTAACTCATTAAAATCGATGATTTCGAAATAAACCCAAGGAAGATATTCTGCTGATCAACGACAGGCAAGCTCCACGTACCAGTGTTGTCAAAGATCTGGAGTATCTCTCTCGGCTTATCGTCGGGATGGATGAATGCAGCCGGGGCTCTCATTATTTTTGTTATCGTAAGGGTCAAATCATTTTCATCATTGAAAAAATAAGGTCTGATATCGTCTAACGTTAGAATACCTCTTAACTTTTTATGATCATCAATAACTGCGAAAAAATTCTTGTTCCCGTTCTTTACTAAATCAGACAATTCTTCTATTGAAGCATTTTCATTAATGGTTTGAGAATATCTGTCAATGAAATCTTCTGTATGGAGTGAGAAAAGAAGATTCTCGTCATGCTGATTCGTGAAAATCTTACCCTGGTCGGCCAAAGATTTTAACTCGGGAGATATGGGTGAAAACCATTTTGCAATGAGATAGGAGATCACCGAAACGATCATCAAAGGTATAAACAAGTCGTATCCAAAACTGGACTCAGCAATGAGAAATATGGCCGTTAGCGGGGCGTAAAGAACACCGCTCATCGCACCGGCCATTCCTACCAGAACTAAGTTTGATACAGGAACGTCCTTAAAGCCGATCTGCTGGCAGATTACGGCAAATAAAAATCCGACGGTTCCTCCTGCAAAAAGTGATGGTGCAAAATTACCTCCATTTCCGCCGCTGAAAATGGTGAAAGATGTTGCAAAAGCCTTTAACAGACATACACAAATTAAAAATACAATGATCGTCCATTCTTTGATGTCAAAATATCTAAAGAGACTGTTTTCGATGATCGAGTTTGTATTACCATTGGTAAAAGCTTTCACGGTATCGTAACCTTCTCCGAACAGTGGCGGAAAAAGCATGCAGAGTAACGATAGGATCGCACCGCCCAGCATTGCCTTCCGCAATCTGGACATTTTCAGACCTTTGATAAAATGCTCTACCTTTTGGGAAACCATTAAAAAATATCTTGCATACAGCCCTGTGATAATACCCAGTATAAGATAGTAGGGAAGATTCCTGTAATCAAATGCTTCTCTGGTATGGAACCTAAAAAGGATATCTTCCTGAAGTAGAATTCTTGATAGGAGGCTACCACATACCGCAGCAACTACCAGTGGGATAAAATCTGTAAAAACTACGCCTGTCAATAGGATTTCAAAGGCAAACATGACTCCGGCAATAGGAGCGTTGAATGCCGAGGCAACACCAGCTGTGGCTCCGGCTGCCAAAAGTAGTGTTCGTTCCTTGTAATTCAGGCGGTAGGTCTGCGCGTAATTGGAACCAATGGCCGCACCGGTCACAGCGATAGGGCTTTCTAAACCGGCAGATCCTCCGAGACCTACGGTTATTGCACTTTGGACAATTTGGGAATAGGTCTTCACGGAAGAGACGATACTCGAATTCTGGGCGATCTCATACAATATAGCGCCTATCCCTTTTCTGTCCTGTCCTTTGAATATCGTCAACACGATGCTGGTTGTCAATACGATTCCCAAAAACGGAAAAATGATATAGAACAGGATCTGATATTCAAAATGAACCTTGTTCGTGATAAAGAAATGGATATTGTGTACTATTGTTTTCAGCAGAACACCAGCCAGACCTGCTGTACAGCCCACTAGAATTCCGGAGAGAAGTAAAAACTGGCTGCGGCTCAGCCTGTTGTTGAGCCAGTGGAGGATCAATTCATAGCTGCGGGCTTTTTCAAGTCCATATTTTTGGAAGTCTCTCTTGAACCTGAGAAAACTTATATATCTCTTTTTATTGTTGATATTCACTTACTATAATTGCTTTTATTTGCGCTAGGATCTTGATTGGAATGCGCATTTTTAGGGTTATTGCAAATATACCAAAAGCTTATGGGATAGTCATCTCTATCTCAGTGAAATCAATAAGATCTGTATCCTAAAAGTATGGTAGAAAACGATCTTTCATTTTTTTTGTATCTTACTACGGTCAATTATTCGAAATCATCAATTAAAAAATATAAAAATTGTAATTATGAAAATAGGATTATTAGGATTTGGGAAGGCAGGTAAAGCAGTAGCGAATGTTATTCTTCAGCACAAGGATTTTTCACTGGAATGGGTTCTGAAGAAAACTGATACGCTGAATAAGCTTTCTGCAAAAGATATTCTTGGGATCTCAGCATCGGATGATGCATTGATCTATTCTCAAAACAGCACGGACATTGAAACATTACTTGAGGATCATCCTGTAGACTTTGTTATTGATTTTTCCAACGAAGAAAGCATTCATCTTTATGGCAAGTTCGCAGCCCGTAAAAAGATAAAGATCATCTCAGCCATTTCGCATTACGGAGAAAATGAGATCAGGGTTCTGAAAGAACTTGCAACTGACACTGTGGTGTTTTGGTAGCCAAACATCACATTAGGCGTCAACTACCTGCTGTTTGCGGCATCGCTGTTAAAAAATATAGCGCCTGGTGTTGATATTGAAGTGGTCGAGGAACACTTCAAAGTCAAATCCGGCGTGTCGGGAACAGCAATGAAAATTGCGGAAACTCTGGATATTGAAACGGAAAACATCAATTCTGTCAGGGCTGGCGGTATCGTTGGAAAACGCGAGGTCATCTTTGGGTTTCCTTACCAGACCGTTCGACTTGTCCACGAATCCATATCACGAGAAGCATTTGGAAGTGGTGCATTGTTTGTCGCTGAGAACCTTAAAAGCAAACTGAAAGGATTGTATAATTTTGAAGACATCCTGCGGCCTTACTTTTTCGCTCAGACTCCAGATATGTTATCTTAAAATCTATCAGTTGGAAAAATGCCATTCCAATTTAGGAATGCCATTTTTGAAGTATATTTCAATCTAGTTTTCAGAATTGTTTAAAAGTTTGACATTTTTCTCATTCAGCCTTTTTTCAAGCCAGCTTTTGAGCTGTAATTCATTCACTTTCTTTCCAGAGTAGATCATCACAAATTGGAGCCTGGCACTGTCCGTTTCGGGATATTGGGCTATCTTTCCGTAGGAAACACCGGAAATATCCGGATATAGGATTTGTATCTCTTTCCCTAGTGTGGAGTCTGAAACTTTATAATTATCCAGTTCTGACCGAAGGCTGGATAAGGCTATATCCTTCTCTGATAGATTCGTATTGTTTTTGTTGATCTCACTCAGTATCTCTGATTTCAGATCGGAATTGTTTTGCCTAATGTTGATCTTTGTATTTGCAAGCCCGTTATCAGACAGCATCTTGTTGTAAGACTTGATCTCTTCAGTAGTGAATTTTTTATTAAGGAATGCAACGTCGATGGTCTTGGGATTGGCGTTGTAATTTATCTTTTTATAGATCAATGTGTATCCATTCTTTTCAAATTCTTTTTGGAGGAAAAGTTCTGCGGTCTTCGTGAATTTCTTTTCATTGTACAGGTTGTAGGCCAGATATAAACTTGGAATGATCATTACCAGTATTAACAGCGATATGCTGTACCTAATCCTTTTTTCATATTTGTTGTCAACAATAGAGGAAGGATAATGCAGATATTTCACGACAAGAAAAGTAGCAATGCATATAAAAAAGCAATTGATGCTGTAAAGATAGAATGCGCCGATGAAATAAGAAAAATTAAAAGTAGCAAGACCAAATCCGGCCGTACACAGGGGAGGCATCAAGGCCGTTGCAATGGCAACACCGGGAATAGGATTCCCTTTCTCTACCCTTGTTATGGCTATGACACCTACCAGTCCGCCAAAAAAAGCGATCAGAACATCGTAGATGTTGGGTGCAGTCCTTGCCAAAAGTTCTGATTGCACGTCCTTAAAAGGACTGATGTAGAAATAAAATCCAGAAACCAATAAGCTCACCACCGTTGCGATGATAAGATTCTTGAACGATTTTTTGAGCAGAGGAAAATTATAGGTCCCAAGAGCAAATCCAGCACCTACGATCGGGCCCATTAACGGAGAGATTAGCATAGCCCCGATAATGACTGCGGTGGAATTGACGTTAAGACCGATTGATGCGATGATGATCGCACAGGCCAGGATCCAGAGATTTGAACCTCTGAATGAAATATTGGACGTGACATTTTCCAATACCTTATCCTTTTTCTCCTCACCATTGTGAAGATTAATAAAATTAAAGATATTATTCATCGTTTTGCGTCTTTTTAGAATCCTTGTTAAGAATGATATAGCCTATAATTCCTCCGATCAAGGAGGCTGCAAATATGCCGATCTTTGCCTGTGTCTGGTATTCTTCGTGGCTAAAGGCAAGGGAGGTCACAAACAGGGACATCGTAAATCCAATGGATGCCAGAAAACCAAGTCCGAGCAGATTGCGGATATTCATTCCCTCAGGTAATTGGGCAATTTTTAGTTTAATAAAAACAGCAGTGAAGCCTACAACACCTACGACCTTTCCGACCAACAATCCCAATGCTACACCCAATGCTATATTGGTGTCAAATAAACTGTTAAGGTCAATATTTAACGATACCCCGGCATTGGCTATTGCAAAGATCGGTATGATAACGAAAGTTACAACGGGATGCATCGCGTGTTCCAATATCTGAAGGGGAGGAGTGGCGGCATTTGTTGCCTCATTGATCTTTTCCAGAACATGCAGCTGGTCGTTGGTCAATGTAGGTGTATTTTCAGTGGGGTCTAAATTTTTAAACCTTTCCAGATAGCTGCTGATCTTGGCAATGAAAAGATTTTCTTTGATCTTCACATCTGCAGGAATGGTAAAAGCTGCCAGCACGGCAGCTATGGTTGCGTGGACACCGGAAATCATAAAACAGGTCCATACACCAACGATACCAAGGAACGCAAAGAAAAATATGGATCTCACACCCATCTTATTCCCCAGGTACATTATTGCAAGTATCAGAAGCCCGATCGATAAATACGTCAAGTTGATGTCGGATGTATAAAAAAATGCAATCACCAATACCGCGCCCAGATCGTCAACGATGGCCAACGCTGTAAGAAAGACCTTTAAGGAGAGCGGAATTTTTTTTCCCAATAAAAAAAGAACGCCTAAGGCAAAAGCAATATCTGTGGCCATGGGGATTCCCCATCCCTTATGCATCTCTCCGGAAGGATTAAGCATCAAGAAGATCACCGCCGGCATGACCATTCCGCCAATAGCCGCAACAATTGGTAATAATGCTTTTCTTGGATTTGATAGTTCCCCGCCGATGATCTCCCGTTTAAGTTCAAGTCCTACAACAAAAAAGAAAACCGACATCAATCCGTCGTTGATCCAGTGGTGAACGGTGAAATCAAAAAAGCTTTCCCCATTCCATCTGAAGCCAAGGGTTTGCTCCAAAAAATGATGATAGCCATCGGATAAGGGTGTGTTAGCCAGTATAAGAGCAATAATGACACTAATGCCCAAAAGCAATCCTCCGGATTTTTCCTGTTGGATAAATCGCTGGACAGGCTGCGTAATTTTGTCAATTGGCTTAGTGGGATAGTTGTTTTTCATAGTTAATAAGATAATGGTGACAAATTTATGAATACTGGAGTGAAAAACATAAGGACTTTAGAAAAGTTATCCTGACCAGTTATCCGGAGAATTGGATCATCTCCAAATCATTTAGTAGACGTTTCTCAAGCCCATACTGTATTGTCATATTAAACAAAACCCGTTGTGCATTATGAAATAAAAAAGTAAAAAGTTGTTCATTTGATTGAAAATCAGTAAATTGAATTAGCCATAATACATTTACAATGAACAACTTA
>NZ_JADQBD010000076.1:0-12829 GCF_017808115.1 Chryseobacterium sp. RR2-3-20
CCCAAAATGTGCTGAAAAACTGAATAAATTCATATCTAATTGTTTGATTACTACAAATATACAAAAGTTATGATAAATTACGGATATTCATAAATTATTTGTCGAATTTTGCAGAAAAATTAATTCTAACTATTATTAAGATTATGAAATTAATCAACAAATCGATGCTTACTGCGATAATTGCATTATCTACAGCAAGCGTTTATTACGCACAAGAAGTAAAAGATACTGCTTCAAAATCGAAAGATATTGAGGAAGTAATCCTAAAAGGAGTTACCGATATCGCTAAAGATAGAAAAACTCCTGTAGCAGTTTCTACAATTAAAGCAGCACAAATTCTAGAAAGACAAGGTAACCAAGAGCTTGTTGAATTATTAAATACAACACCATCAGTATATGCTACAAAAGGAGGTGGGGGTTTTGGAGACTCTCAGCTTTCAATTCGTGGTTTCGAAAGTAAGAATGTTGCTGTAATGGTAAACGGTATGCCGGTAAACGATATGGAAACTGGTGCTGTTTATTATTCTAACTGGACTGGTTTATCTGATGTTACTAGTTTCTTACAAGTACAAAGAGGTCTTGGTTCTTCTAAATTGGCTATTGCATCTGTAGGGGGTACTATGAACTTCATTACAAAATCTGCAGACATGAAGAAGGGCGGAGTTGTAAGATTAGGTGTCGGAAACAATGATTTTCTTAAAACTTCATTTGCTTACAATACAGGTAAATCTGAGAACGGTTGGTCTTCATCTTTCTTGATGGCTAGACAATCTGGTGCTACATATATAGAAAATACAAATTATGAAGCATATACTTATTTCTTTGCATTAGGTTACCAACCAAGTGCTAAGCATAATTTGCAGTTTATGATCACTTCATCTCCGCAATGGCACGACCAAAGATCATACGCACCTTCAATCGCTAACTATATTAAGTATAATCCTGATCATGATAATACTCCATACAGAAGATACAATTCTGACTTCGGATATTATACTGACGCTAGCGGAAACAGAGTAGCTCTTGCAAATGCAATGAACTATTATGCAAAACCAGTAATGATGTTGAACTGGGATTGGACTATCAGTGATAAATCTACATTAAGTACTGTAGCTTACATGTCTAACGGACGTGGTGGTGGAGCAAGAAACCTTGGAGGTATTGCCGGAAAAGGAATGAGTGCGTTTTATGATAATGAAGGCCATTATAATTATGACCAAATTTTCGCAGCAAACGCAGCTATAAATCCTAATACTGCACCAGCTGCAAGTACACTTGTTCGTACTTCAAGTATCAACTCTCATAACTGGTACGGTGTCTTAATGAATTTCCAACATAAGATTAATGACAATTGGAATTTCTCAGTAGGTACTGATGACAGATATTACTATGGTTACCATTACCAAGTATTGTCTGATCTTTATGGCGCTTCAGGATATAAAGATAACACTAACAAAAATGCACCTAACAGAGTTGTTAACAATACTTATGATTATAAAAAATTAAGCTGGAATCCTTTTGGTGGATCATTAGCTCCAATGGATCAAAGACTAGCTTTCAGTAACGATGGAGAAGTTCTTTGGTATAGTGGTTTCGGACAGGTAGAGTATTCTAACGATAAACTATCTGCATTTTTACAAGGTTCAGTTTCAAACCAATCATATCAAAGAATTGATGATTTTGTTCTTCCTGGATCAACTCAACAAGGGCAAATAATTGATAGAAAAACTGGATTTAAAGATCTTTTAGGTTATAATATTAAAGGGGGTGCAAACTATAACTTAAACGAAAACAATAACGTATTTGCCAATATCGGTTATTACAGCAAACAACCTTTAATGAGTGCTGTTTACCCAAGTAATCAGCAGGTTGTAAATCCTAATTTAACAAATGAGAAAATATTTTCTGCTGAATTAGGTTACGGTTTCAAAACAAACAATTTCAACGCTAAATTAAATTTGTATAGAACCGAATGGAAAGATAGATTCTACAGAAGAGGTAATATAGCTAATATCGACGGAAACGGAAATACAGGATATTCAGAAGTAAGTGGAATTACTCAGCTTCACCAAGGTGTAGAATTAGAAGCAAACTACAGATTAAACAAATTTATTGAGTTTAATGGTATGTTTTCTTGGGGAGATTATCAGTATAAAGGTAATGCAACAGGTGCAAACTTCTTAGACGATAATACACCAGTTGCGATTAATGGTAACAACGCTTCTACTCTATATTTAGATAAAGTAAAAGTAGGTGGTAGTAACAATAACAGTATCCCGCAAACAACAGCCTCTTTAGGTACAACAATTAGCCCTTTAAAAGGATTAAAAGTGTACGGTGGATGGCAATATACAGGTAAAATCTATTCTACACTTAATGTTGCAGAATTCCTTAAGCCTGGAAACGAATCGCTTAAGTTACCAGATTTTAATTTATTTAATGTAGGTGCATCTTATAAGATTTCTTTAAACAATCCTAATCAGTATTTTACTTTAGGAGCTAACGTTTACAACTTATTAGACACAACATACATCCAAGATGGTGCGACTAATATTAAAGTTAAGCAAGTTAGCGACTTTAAAACAAATACAAATACTGATGCACAAGCGCAGGCACTTTACCAAACTTACATCAATAACCCAAATAACTTCTATAAAGGTATTGATGCCTCAAACAGAGTTTTCTTCGGATTTGGTAGAACATGGTCTGCTACTTTATCTTTCAACTTCTAGTACAAATAAATTAACTTTTATTACATACCAAAATCCCGGCTTTATCGCTGGGATTTTTTATATTTGCATCTAACAAAAATAAACATTATGGATTTCAACATGCTTCAGGCACACCGTGGTTTTGCTTATTTAATCTTACTTGCAACTGCAGTTTTTGTCATAGCTCTTTTTGCAACCATGTTCGGATATTCCGGAAAAATTTCAAAACTTTTAAGAAAATCTACTTTATTTACATTAATTTTCTTTCACACTCAGGTTTTAATTGGTTTAATCATGTTATTCTTCTTTTCTCCGGGATTTAAAGCAGCAAAAGAATCAGGAATGTTGATGAAAGATGCTGTTCTAAGAAAAACTTATGTTGAACATCCAACTGCGATGATTATTGCAGCAATTTTATTAACGATTGTCAACAAAAAATTCAAGACCAACGATAAACTTAATATGAGTTGGGTAATCATGTCTTTAGTTGCTGTTGCACTTATGCTTTGGGCATTTCAGTGGGGCAGATTATTCGGATAAAATTTGAATGTCTGATTTCTAAAATCGAGACAAAACATATCATTTAATTTTTAAATTTCAATAACAAAATGAAAGTAGCTGTAGTAGGATCTACCGGAATGGTAGGTCAGGTTATGCTTAAAGTTCTCGAAGAGAGAAACTTCCCTATCACCGAATTAATTCCGGTAGCATCGGAAAAATCTATTGGTAAGAAGGTGAAGTATAAACAGGATGAATTTACCATCGTAAGCATGAACGACGCTATTGCTGCCCAGCCAGATATTGCTATTTTCTCTGCAGGAGGTTCTACTTCCTTAGAATTTGCACCAAAATTTGCAGAAGCAGGAACCACTGTAATAGATAATTCTTCAGCTTGGAGAATGGATCCTTCAAAAAAACTGGTAGTTCCGGAAATTAATGCCGCTGTTTTAACGAAAGAAGACAAAATTATTGCAAATCCCAATTGCTCAACCATTCAGTTGGTGATGGTTTTGGGACCCTTGAATAAAAAATACGATCTTAAGAGAGTTATTGTTTCTACTTACCAATCGGTTACAGGCACCGGAAAAGCTGCTGTAGATCAGTTGAACGGAGAAATTTCAGGAGATGAATCTGTTGAGAAAGTATATCCTTATCAAATCTTCAAGAATGCACTTCCTCACTGCGATGTTTTTGCAGATGATGATTACACCAAAGAAGAGATTAAATTAATGAAAGAGCCTAAGAAAATTTTAGGGGACGACACATTTAATTTAACAGCTACCGCAGTAAGAGTTCCCGTACAAGGAGGGCATTCTGAAAGCGTTAATATTGAATTTGAAAACGAATTCGACTTGGATGAAGTAAGAAAAATTTTATCTGAAACTCCCGGAGTAGTGGTAATGGATAACGTTAAAAACAACGAATACCCAATGCCTTTGTATTCGGAAGGAAAAGATGAGGTTTTTGTAGGAAGAATAAGAAGAGATCTTTCTCAGCCAAAAACACTTAACCTATGGATTGTAGCAGATAATCTGCGGAAAGGTGCAGCAACCAACGCTGTACAGATTGCAGAATACTTGGTTGAAAAAAACTTAGTTTAAACTAACAAAAATAAAAAGAGTCTCCAACGAGATTCTTTTTTTTTCGGATAATTATTTTAGATAATAATAGACTGATAAACAATCATTGACTGAAAAATGATAAAAAATAAAATAAATAAAGACAAAATAGGATTTCAGAAAATTATTGCAGTTTTTGGAATCATTCTTTTTGTCGGAAAAATAATTGCCTGGAAACTTACAGATTCCGATGCTGTTTTTTCGGATGCTATGGAAAGTATCGTAAATGTTATCAGTGCATTTATGGGCTTATATTCTCTTTATCTTGCAGCTAAACCTAAAGATGAAGATCATCCTTACGGGCACGGAAAAGTAGAATTTGTAACTTCCGGTATTGAAGGTGCTCTTATCTCAATCGCCGGATTAATGATTATTTATGAAGGCATCAACAGTTTAATCGTTGGTAAAGTTCTCAATAAATTAGACTGGGGAATCGCCATTATTGCCGCAACAGCCATCATCAACTATTTTCTTGGATATATTTCTATTAAAAAAGGCGAGAAAGAGAACTCTTTGGTTCTTATTTCTTCGGGAAAACACCTTCAGTCTGATACTATTACCACATTGGGCGTAGTAATAAGCTTAATTATTGTTTATTTTACTAAAATTTATTGGATAGACTCTTTAGTAGCTTTGTTTTTCGGATTTTACATCATTTTTGTTGGATACAAAATCGTTCGAAAGTCGCTTAGCGGTATAATGGATGAACAGGATCCTGAATTGTTGAACAAGATTATAAATCTTTTGGAAAACAACAGAAGAACAGAATGGATAGACATTCATAACATGAAAATTCAGCAATTTGGTTCTTCACTTCATATTGATGCACACATTACACTTCCTTATTACTACAGTCTTCGAGAAGCACATCAGGAAATGGAAAAAGTAATTATTCTTCTGGCAAATAATACCAACAGAACGGTGGAATTCAACTTTCACATGGATGATTGTAAGCCTATTTCCTGTTCAATATGTCAAATTATGGATTGCCCGGTAAGACAACATCCATTCATCAAACGTATAGAATGGACTCCCGAAAACGTAACCAGTGTAGAAAAACACACCACTTTTTGAATTGATTGAAATAATAAAGATTTAGGATAATGCCTAAAATTATGTCTGTAAATTGAAAATCAAAAATATATCAACCTAAGTTCGTGATAAGCATTTACAAAACGCAAAGCTAAACAGAAGATTAAAATATTGCTTATCCCGAACCGAACTCACATTATTTAAGGAATAACAACCTTATCGCCGCCAAACTTAGGTTCAACACCAAAAAGTAAATCCCAATATACTTTTGCTTTTGCGAAATATTCTCGGAGATTAGTCTTTAAACCAGCGTATTTATTAACATTTTCAGCGTTATACCCATAAGCTTCAATATTATTTTTTCTTGCCAGAAAAACAGCTCTTTCATTGTGGAATTTCTGAGAAATAATAATAAGCTTTTGCTGACCAAAAATTTCTTTGGATCTTAAAACAGAATCTAAGGTTCTAAAACCGGCAAAATCGAGATATATCTTATCTTGAGGAACTCCCTGTTGCATTAAAGCCAATTGCATATCTTCGGGTTCATTATAGTCTTTCCGGCTGTTATCCCCGCTCACGATGATGTACTTAATCTTTCCGCTTTTGTACAAATCTGCGGCAGCTTTTATCCTATTGGTAAAATAAGCATTTGGAAAACCACTGCTCAGCGTTTTACTAGTTCCGAGAAGCATGGCTACTTTAGTTGTCGGAATTTTAGAGGCATCATCATACAGGAAACTGTCGCTGCTTTGTTTTATATTGTAATTGGCAAATACAATAAAAATAATTCCTGCTCCGAAAAGAAGCAGGAAAGTTTTACTTATTTTTAAAAGATTTTTTTTCATATTGTGTATGTGGTTTTTAGAATTCCAAACCGTTAGGAAAAGCTTTTTTTCTGAAAATCAATAATAATGCTGCTCCTACAGTAATTGCAGAATCGGCAATATTAAAAATATATTTAAAAAATTCTATATGCTTCCCTCCTATTAGCGGCCAATTGGATGGTACATTCCAATCCACAATAGGAAAATGTAACATATCTACGACACACCCTTTCATAAATGAAGAATAACCATGTCCGAAAGAAACAAATTTAGAAACTCCGCCATAGCCTATCCATCTTCCGGTACTTTCGTCGAAAACAGTTCCACTGTCGAAGATTAAACCGTAAAACATTCCATCAATCAGATTACCAATTGCTCCTGCGAAAATCATCGCCATAGGAATAAGAAGGTAGTTAGATTCTCCTCTTTTCAGCCATTTATTAAAAAGGTAAATCATACCGCCAATAAGGAACAGGCGAACAATTACCAGAAAATATTTACCGATAATTCCTCCAAAATGAAAGCCATACGCCATTCCCGGATTTTCCACAAATGTTTTATTAAAGAAACCTTCAACTACCGGAATACTTTCATTAAGTTCAAAATGCGTTTTCACATAAATTTTAGACGCCTGATCTATCAACAAGATAAGTAAGGTTACTAAAGCAATCTTCTTCATTACAGTCCTTTTGGTTTAGAGGGTTTATTTATTTTCTCGTTTTTCTTTTCGATTACTTTTTTAATCGTTTTTTGGTTATGAAAAGTATTTTTGGTGTGAAATTTTTCATATTTAATTCCCATTTCCTTCAATACACTTTTCAGTGCATTCAGTTCCATAGAATTTTTGGTGTGTACGATAATAGATTCCATTGTAGAGTTTTAAAATTTATTTTCGGGAAAGTTCGTCCAGCCTTTTGCGTTCTTTTGGAGAAAGATCGCCGAGTCCGTTTTTACCCATTTTACCGAGAAGTCTATCTATTTCCTTCTCTCTTTCGCGCTTGTCCGAATTAAATTGATCATCTATCGTATAATTTTTTTCCTTTTCCGGGAAAAACTTTGGCTTCTGTTTTTCTTTATTTAAAAAAAACAAAATCCCAATAACAATAAGTGCTAAAATTACATATCCGACCATAGCTATAACTAAAAATTAGGTTTATAAAATGCTATAAAACATCATATAAACCCAATTATTAATTTACAAAAATAAGATAAAATAATTATCTCTGCATATTTTTCGCTTCTATACTTAATGTTGCATGAGGAACGGCCAAAAGCCTTTCTTTAGGAATAAGCTTCCCCGTAACTCTACAAATACCGTAAGTTTTATTTTCTATTCTAATTAAGGCGTTTTTAAGATCTCTCACAAACTTTTCCTGTCTTCCTGCAAGAATGGAGTTTTGCTCTTTGCTCAATGTTTCCGCACCTTCTTCAAATGCTTTAAAGGTAGGAGAGGTGTCATCTGTTCCGTTATTCTGGTCATTAATGAAGCTTTCTCTGATGAGTTTTAAATCGTTTTCAGCTTTCTCTATTTTATCTTTTATGATGGACTTAAATTCCTGTAAATCAGCATCACTGTATCGTACTCTTTCGTCTGACATGGTTCTTTTCTTTTTTTAATAAAATTATGAAATGGAATATGAAAAACAATAACTATTTGTTAATTTTTTTCGATATTTATTTTAAATTTAGCCTCATCTATTTCGATTTCTGTAAAATCTGATAGTGAAGATACAACTTCTAATTTATCTGACAATACTTCGTCTGAAATGTAAATTTCATTTTTTCTGATATCGTCAATATACGGTGAATTTTCTTCAATAGAAATTCTTATTCTGTCGGTAAGCTCGAAATCTTTTTCCTTTCTGATGTTTTGAACTCTGTTGATAAATTCTCTGGCAATACCTTCAGATTTCAATTCATCTGTCAGTGTCAAATCTAATGCCACAGTTATTTTGTTGTCTGAGGTTACTGTCCATCCAGGGATGTCTTTTGTAGAAATTTCCACATCATCAACCGTAATTTCATAACCCTGAATTTCTATTTTGCCTTCTTTTTCTAATGAAGCAATTTGTTCCGAAGAAAGATTATTAATCTCACCTCCAACCACTTTCATATCTTTTCCCAGTCTGGATCCTAAAGTTTTGAAGTTGGGCTTTATCTGTTTTACAATTAGATGCGACGCTTCTTCAGCGTTAATTAACTGCAGTTCTTTTACATTTACTTCCTGTTTGATTAAATCTGCAACGGCCAGAATTTGTTCTTCAGTTTTCTTGTCTAGAACAGGAATTAAAACTTTTTGCAGTGGCTGACGTACTTTTACGTTTTCTTTCTTTCTTAAAGAGAAAACCATACTGGTAATATTTTGTGCCAAATGGGTTTTTTCTACCAAATCCTGATCAATTAAACTTTCGTTTGCAACCGGGAAATTGGTTAAATGCACAGATTCTACACCTTCCTTACCTGTTACAGCGTTCAGATCCTGATATAATTGATCCATAAAAAATGGTGCAATAGGAGCAGATAATCTGGCAACGGTTTCCAAACAAGTGTATAAAGTCTGGTAAGCAGAAATCTTGTCTTCAGAATAATCTCCTTTCCAGAAACGTCTTCTGCATAATCTTACATACCAGTTACTCAAATTATCATTTACAAAAGTGCTGATGGCTCTGGCAACTCTTGTAGGTTCATAATCTTCATAAAAAGCTTTTACTTCTTTAATTAAAAGATTGAGTTCAGACAAAATCCAACGGTCTATTTCCGGACGGTTTTGAACGTCTTTTTCCGCATAATTAAATCCGTCTACATTGGCATATAAAGCGAAGAATGAATAAGTGTTGTAAAGTGTTCCGAAGAATTTTCTTCTCACCTCATCAATTCCTTCAATATCAAATTTCAGGTTTTCCCAAGGATTGGCGTTAGAAATCATGTACCAACGTGTAGCATCCGGACCGTAAACAGCAAGTGTTTCAAATGGATCTACGGCATTACCCAAACGTTTAGACATTTTTTGTCCGTTCTTATCCAAAACAAGACCGTTACTCATTACATTTTTATAAGCCACGGAATCGAAAACTGCAGTTCCTATTGCATGAAGAGTATAAAACCATCCTCGAGTCTGGTCTACTCCTTCAGCAATAAAATCTGCCGGGAAAGCTTTATGATGGTCTATTAAATCTTTATTTTCGAAAGGATAATGCAGCTGTGCATAAGGCATAGAGCCGGAGTCGAACCAAACATCAATAAGATCGCTCTCACGCTTCATTTCTTTGCCGGAATCTGATGCCAGAAATACTTTATCAACCACATTTTTGTGTAAATCGATCAAAGAGTAGTTCTCTTCAGACATATTTCCGATTTCAAAGCCTTTGAACGGATTTTCTTTCATAAATCCTACCGCAACAGATTTTTCGATCTCATTGTATAATTCTTCTACCGAACCGATGATTTTTTCTTCTTTCAAATCTTCTGTTCTCCAGATTGGCAACGGAATTCCCCAATATCTTGATCGGGAAAGATTCCAGTCGTTTACATTTTCCAGCCAGTTGGCAAAACGTCCTTCTCCGGTTGCTTTGGGCTTCCAGTTGATTTCTTTATTCAAATCTACCAATCTGTCTTTCACGGCGGTCATTTTCACAAACCATGAATCGAGCGGGTAATACAAAACAGGTTTATCTGTTCTCCAGCAATGCGGATAGCTGTGAACATATTTTTCTACTTTAAAAGCTTTGTTCTCTGTTTTCAGTAAAATAGCGAGTTCTACATCCCATGATTTTTCAGGAGCAGTACCGTCATCATAATATTCATTTTTGATGTATTTTCCTGAGAAAAGTTTCGGCACATGAGTTCCTCTGATAAATTTTCCCTGCAAATCTACCAATGGTACCAAATTATCATTTTCATCTTTTACCAACATTGGCGGAATTCCGTTTTCTTTGGCAACTCTTGCATCATCTGCACCGAAAGTTGGTGCAATGTGAACTATACCGGTTCCGTCTTCCGTAGTCACAAAATCTCCGATGATTACCCTAAATGCTTTTTCAGGATTTTCATCTGGCATAAACCAAGGAATTAACTGTTCATATTGAGTTCCTGCTAATTGAGTTCCTGTAAATTCTTTTACAATTCTGAAGGGAATGGTTTTGCTTTCTGAAGTATAGTTTGCAAAATCTTCATCTGTTCCTTCAGCATATTTTTTACCAAAATTCTTTTCAAGTAAAACTCTTGCCAAAACAACTGTTACCGGTTCGAAAGTATATTGATTGAACGTTTTAACAACTACATATTCAATATCTCTACCTACAGCCAAAGCGGTGTTGGAAGGCAAAGTCCATGGAGTTGTAGTCCAGGCTAAAATGTTTACTTCTCCATCAACATCGTTAAATAATTCCGAAGTTTCTTTTTTTACTTTAAACTGAGCAACAATTGTGGTATCGGAAACATCTCTGTAGGTTCCTGGCTGGTTCAGCTCGTGAGAAGAAAGTCCGGTTCCTGCTTTTGGAGAATAGGGTTGAATGGTGTACCCTTTATACAGCAATTCTTTGCTGTACAACTGCTTTAGCAACCACCAAACGGTTTCCATATATTTTGGTTTGTACGTGATGTAAGGGTCTTCAAGATCTACCCAATATCCGATTTTTTCGGTGAGCTGATTCCAGACATCCGTATATCGCATTACCGCTTCACGACAAGCTTTATTATAATCTTCAATGGTGATTTTCTTGCCAATATCTTCTTTGGTAATTCCGAGTTCCTTTTCTACTCCTAATTCCACAGGAAGTCCGTGCGTATCCCATCCTGCTTTACGGAAAACCTGCTTTCCGTTTTGCGTTTGGTAACGACAGAAAATATCTTTCAACGCTCTTGCCATAACGTGGTGAATTCCCGGCATTCCGTTTGCAGAAGGCGGACCTTCATAAAACACAAACTCAGGATTTCCTTCGCGTGTTTCCACACTTTTTTCAAAGGTTTTATGGGCTTTCCAAAACTCCGAAACATTCTCGGCTACGTCTATAAGGTTGAGGTTTTTATATTCTTTAAATTGGCTCATTGTAATTTCTCAATTTCGAAGATTAATTAAGTTGGCAAATTTAGTGAATTTTAACGGTTTATAATATATGTTTTATTTTGATGAAGCTGGCAGAAAATTTTGAAATTTATTTTTTGAAAAATTGCAGTAATTTCTCATGGTAATGGCTTAAAATTTAGACCTGTTAATTTTAAATTAAATAAATTTGTCTTTAAAAAGTAAGCCTTTGGAACTCTATCCGTCAATCGAAAAATCCGACATTCAGGAAATAAAAGCTTTTCAGGAAAAAAAACTGAAAGAAGTTTTACAGTATCTTGAAGCAAATTCACCTTTCTATCAAAAATTATTTAGAGAAAATAATATCAATATTTCTGAAATTCAAAAGCTGGAAGATTTAAAGAAAATTCCAACAACCTCAAAAAATGATATTCAGCAGAATAATCAGGATTTTTTTTGTGTCCCGCTTTCACAAATTGTAGATTATAGTACGACTTCAGGAACGTTGGGAGATCCGGTGACTTTCGGTCTTTCTGATGAAGATCTGGAGAGAATTGCCTATAATGAAGCGATCTCTTTGGCTTGTGCAGGTATTCAAAAAGGTGATGTCGTACAAATGGTTACTACTATAGACAAGCGTTTTATGGCAGGTTTAGCCTATTTCTTAGGTTTGAGGAAAATGGGAGCCAGCGTTGTGCGTATGGGACCGGGAATTCCTGAACTGCAATGGGATTCTGTTTTCAGGTACAAGCCGAAATATCTAATCACCGTTCCTTCTTTCCTTTTGAAAATGATAGATTATGCGGAGAAAAATAATGTAGATTATAAAAAATCGAGCATTTACGGAGCAATATGTATTGGTGAAAGTATCAAAAATCAGGATTTTACGGATAATATTCTTGCTACAAAGATTAAAGAAAAATGGAATATTCAGTTATATTCCACGTATGCTTCTACAGAAATGAGCACGGCTTTCACAGAATGTGAATTTCAGAAAGGAGGTCATCATCACCCGGAATTAATTATTACAGAAATTCTTGATGACAATGAAAATCCAGTGAAAGAAGGAGAAAGCGGCGAATTAACGGTCACGACTTTAGGGGTAGAAGCGCTTCCTTTGTTGAGATTTAAAACAGGAGATCTGGTAAAAGCACATTATGGACCTTGCGAATGTGGCAGGAATACCATGCGTTTGGGACCGGTGGTTGGCAGAAAGCAACAGATGATTAAATATAAAGGAACTACGCTTTATCCACCCGCGATGAATGATATCCTGAATGATTTCAACGGGATTTCTTGCTATCAGATCGTCATTCAATCCAACGAAATAGGTTTGGACGAAATTATCATAAAACTGAGTACAGAAACCAATTCGGAAAATTTCGAAAATGAAGTGAGAGATCATTTCCGGGCAAAACTAAGGGTAAGTCCGAAAATTGAAATCGTAGATTTTGATGTTTTGTCTAAAATTGTTTTTCATCCTAACAGCAGAAAACCGATAACATTTACAGATTTGAGGTAATTTTAAATGAATATCCGTAATTTATCATAACTTTTGTATATTTGTAGTAATCAAACAATTAGATATGAATTTATTCAGTTTTTCAGCACATTTTGGGA